>JARGNK010000021.1:62220-67633 GCA_029213145.1 Rubripirellula sp.
TTTTTTTTGGGGGGGGCAAAATAGCTCATCAAGCCAATCGTTTCTCACGTAGCTTCGCCTCCGCGGTGAGGCTCCAATGCGAGAGATGGGGAATTCTAAATTGAATTTATTCGCGACCGTCACAGGGGAGATCAAGACGAACACCACCTGACTGCCACGGCGGCAGGCAGCACGGGAACCATAACCACGATTGGAACCGTTAACCATGCGGTGGCACACACGCGGCTCACGATTCGCTCGCCTTCGTTGCCCGGCTAACTCGCCTTCGTTGCCCGGCTAAGAATCGAGGCGGAGCAATCGATAGGCCCCAAGCAAAAGAAATAATTGACTCTGCCACCAAAATGCCTGGCCCCTGCGAAGGCCCCTGCGAAGGTCCCTGCGAAACAGTGGGCAACCGTGACGCCTCTTCTCAGCAATCGAAGCTCACCCCTTCTCTCTACCCGGTGCAACATCCCGCCCCGGTGCAACATCTCGAAGATTAACGAGTCGATGCCCATAAGTATCGAAGCTTGTGGCAAAACGGGCCGATAGACCGGCAGTCCTGTCAAGACGCACCTGCACGGCAAGGATCGAATCTGGCTTACAACCAGCCGAGAATTAGGTGAGGGCCGAGACAATCAGCTTCAGCCCCGTTGCAGTCATGACGACCACCAGGAATCCAAAAATCAGTCGATTTCCCTTGGCGATTGCCAATTTTGCTCCCACCACGCCACCGAGCAGATTCCCCGCTGCCATCGTCAATCCTGGCACCCAATCGATTAAGCCAAAGATCAAAAACATCAAAGTGGCAATCAATGTCACTAGGAACCCGATCAGATTCTTGACAGCGTTTGAGGCAACCAAATCACCCGTCTTGATCAAGCTCATCGCCAACAACAGCAGGATCCCCATGCCAGCTTGGATGAAGCCGACATAGATTCCGATCCCAAAGAAGATCGCGAAGAGTGTCGAAGGGGATCGGTTCTGGATCTCGGCTTTTTCAGTCAACCGTTTTGGATTGCTTATCAGCAGCAATGCCATCACGAGAAAGATCGCACCGAACACGCCTTCAAATGCAGCCAGAGGTAACTTGATGGCTAGCAGTGCCCCCACTGGCACGCCCAAGATCGTGGGCAGCGTCAATCGCATTGCTAACTTACGATCGAGATGGCCATGCTTGTCGAAGGTCAGCGTCGCCGAGGCACTCGAAAAGAGCACAGCGACCCGGTTCGTTCCATTTGCCAGCTGTGCATCCAAACCGAACAGCATTAGCGCAGGCAGCGTCAAGAATGAGCCACCACCAGCGATGGTATTCACAATTCCAGCGGCGAATCCGGCCGCAATTAACATCACATACCAAAGCATCATCAGCCTAGGCTCCATTTCCGCAAAACGGCTCGCATCTCCGACCCGATGCCCGGGAATTCCGCAGCCACCGGCCGTAGAACCTCTCGACAGACTCCTTCAGCAACGGCCCCGCCTCCCTTTCTAACAGCCCCGCCACCCTTTCTAACAGCCCCGCCACCCTTTCTAACGGCCTCGCCACCCTTTCTAACGGCCTCGCCACCCTTTTTAACGGCCTCACTGCTTCAACAATGGCCACGAAGATCAACGGATACACCAGTGATTTACCGAGGGGAACACCAGCATTGACCGCGGGAAGATCTCAATGAACAGGACACTTTCACCAACTGCTCGGCCACGTGGCACATCTTCAACGAGCAGGACGATCTCAAACACCCAAACCGCCTAACAACGCAGCCCAAACCGGCGGAACCGATTTCGATCGGCACCGCTGGCTGGAGCAGGAAAAATCCTAGGGTTGGCAGGACCGATCAAGCCAGTCAAAGAAGACGCGTCCCCAGACGACGCCATTCTGCGGCGAGAGCACCCAATGCCCCTCCTCGGGAAAGTACAAGAAACGACTCGGAACACCTTGCACCTGAGCCGCCGTAAAGGCTTCCATTCCCTGCGTGACGGGAACACGAAAGTCTTTCTCCCCATGAATGACCAGCAGTGGCGTTTTCCAATTTCCGACAAATGAGTGAGGCGAAAATTGCTCGTATTTCTTGGCCGCTTCTTCACTTTTCCAATACGGACCTCCGAGATCCCAGTTCACGAAGAACAACTCTTCGGTCGATCCATACATCGACTCAAGATTGAACACGCCGCAGTGTGCGACCATCGTGCAAAAACGACTGGCGTGATTCCCCATCAACCAGTAGACGGTGTAGCCGCCAAAACTGGCCCCAATCGCCGCAACCCGTTTAGGATCGATTTTCGGGTGGGCGATCATTGCATCGGTGGATGCCAGGATGTCCTGCATCGCCTGGCCCCCCCAATCACCGCTGATCTGATCATTCCATGCCTGCCCAAATCCGGGTAGGCCGCGGCGGTTCACTGCCAAAACCACGTAACCCCGACTCGCCATCATGTGGAAGTTCCAGCGATAGGAGAACCACTGTCCAATCTGCCCTTGGGGCCCACCCTGACAGTAGGTCAACATCGGATACTGCTTGCTATCTTCGGGATCGTAATCGGGCGGCACAATGATCCAGTTGTGAATTTCTTTGCCGTCGCTTGCGGTGAAATATCGCTCTTCGATGGTTGGCAATTCAAGCGTCTCGTAGATCTTGCCATTCACGTCCGTGATCGTAGTCACTTGCTTGTTTTCGACGTCCAACAAAGCCAATTCAGTCGGCCGCAGCATGCTTTGCTGCCTCAACAGCACTTGCCCGGTTGCGAAGGCGTCTACCACCGTAAAGTTGAATCGCCCTGTTGAAACCTGCTGGACGGTCGAATTATCGAGATCGATGCGATACACCTGTTGAGTACCGCGGGTTTCACTGTCGAAATAAATGCTCCGACTATCGCTGCTCCATGCGGCGTTGTGAGCGGTTTGATCGAGCCCTGCAGTCGCCTCCTGCAACTCACCACTGCTACGGTTGTAAATCAGAATCCTGTTGCGATCGGCTTCGAATCCAGCACGCTGCATCGAATGGAACGCAAGGAATCGACCATCGGGTGAGTAGCTCGGGGTCATGTCATAGCCAGGCATTCCCGGAGTAATATTCTTGAGCGGGCCGCCGGCACTGCTGATCAAATAAACGCCACTATCAGTGCTCTCGGCCGGGTTGTTGACCAACTTCAACGTTAGAGCTAACTCTTTCCCATCGGGCGAAAACGTAAATTGCTCGGATCCTCCAAACGGCGGCAACGGGCAATCAGCTTTCATAGAAGCCATCAAGTCGAGTGGCTCGGACGCCGTTCCATCAGAACCAACTTGAACGACATGCACATGGCTGTACGCATAGTCATGCCACTGATTCCAATGCCGAAACATCAGTGAATCGATGATCCGAGCGTCAGCCTTCGGCAGGTCCTCGAAGATCTCGGTGATATCCTTGTCCAACTTCACGTCGACGGTGAACGCGATTGCGTCCCCACTCGGCGACGCGATCAAATTGCCAATGCCTTCTTCCACCTCAGTGAGTTGCTGAGGCTCACCACCGGTCGGGTCGAGCAGCCAGGCTTGCGGTTTCCCCGGTTCTTCGTCTTCGCCTTCCGCACCTGCTTCGGCCTTGCCTGGTGCGATGTAGATCAGCTTCGGTCCGCTGGAATGGTTCAACCAAGAGAGTGAATTCAGCCCTTTTACATCTTGCAGCAATGCCTTTGCCGCAGACTTGGCGAGCGGAGTTTGAAAAGCAGTCGCGAGCTCGTTGCCCGTGGCCACACCATTGATTGGTTGCACTAGCAGGCTGGTGGTGCCCTCATTTTTTTCCAGATCATACCGCGTCACTAACATGGCCAACTGAGAACCATCGGGCGATACGGCGGAATCACCGACGCGGGACAGATTCCACAGGGTTTCCGGGGTCAGCCGGTCAGCGTAAACGCTACCGACGCTGATCAGTGCAAAGCAAAACAGGAAGACGAATCGATGCATGTTTAGTTCCAAAAAATCGGGCGTTTAGGACCAGCACGCATTGTACCGAGTTGAGCTCCACCTTTAACCCACATGGTGGGATACAGACATCGCACGACGCATGCCCTCCCAACAGCAACGTGGTCAACACACAACTCGATCCCCTGCCACTCAAATAATTCAACTCAATGCCGCGATCCCTGCTCGCGGAAGACACAAACATGCGACGACTCGTACCCCGCTGCAAAGCAAACAGGGAAAGCAAAAGGCCACACCGCCGCTCGATCCTAGCCTGATCGAGTGGGGGAATTGCCATCCGCCTGCTGAACATTGCCCCATGTAGTTCCCAGCAATATCCCCTCCTAAAAAGCCCCTCCTAAAAAGACGGAGAATGTGTTTCCTGCGAATCCCTGATCGGCTGGCCTGACGCTGCCCGATGGCTTCATCGGTTCCGACTGACGAATGCCTACTCACGATTTTTCTCACGCCGGCACTCCGACCTGGGAACCTGTCTTGACGACGAGGCCGTTCTTAAAGACGAGGTCGTTCTTCACGACAAGGCCGTGGCTTGCCCCTGGGCTATCCCGAATAACGGGCGTGGAAGCGGAAAAAACCGTTCATTCGACTGGTAAAATCTAGGGGTCCTGAACAATAGGCCGCGATCAAACCTCCGAACAAATCAGTATTTAGCCGCATTGCGTTGACGTAGGGGTGGCGGTGCATGATCATCTTAGACGGAGCTGATTCCGTCCGGCGAAGGTTTCGTCACTTGCGTTACCGCTGCCGGGAGGCATTGGAGGGTCAGGGAACGGGCCAATTCCAATTCAAACTATTCTCGTTCACGAGTGATCCATGTCTGAAACAAATACCTCTCAATCCTCCACGCCGTCCAATCAAGGTGGCTCCAAACGTCTCCCAATTCTGCTAGGAATTTTAGCGATTGGCCTCGTCGGGCTCGGATACGACCGGTTTATTGCCCGTCCCGCGGTTGAAGCAGCTTATGAAAGCCTGTTAGCCGAAAACCAGCGAATGAATGCCGACAGTACCGTCACATTCACCGACGCGGACGTCCGCAAGCTGCTTGGACGAGATCCCGCCGAAACCTTTACCGACACCAATGGTGACACCGTTGAACGGTACTCGTGGCGAGCCGGGATGCCGATCAAGTCACACGATCTGTTTGTCGTCTACAAAACGCAAACTGACTTTCTGATGTTTCATCGCGCCGATAAGTTTGCGTTCGAATCGGGTGGTGAAGTTTCTCAATTCGACACCGGCACGCCTCTCGTCGTCACAGGTGGTCAAGACGAGGAGGACTCAGAAGGTGGCGGTGAGAGCGGTGGTGGTGAGCAAGCTGGTGGCGGTGAGCAAGCTGGTGGCGGCGGTCCGCCCAGCGGTCCTCAATTTTCTGGCTTCAGCGTGACGCTCGACGAAGATGAGCCGGGCGCTGGTGAGCCGGGCGCTGGTGGGCCGGGCGCTGGTGGGCCGGGCGCTGGTGGGCCGGGCGCT
>JARGNK010000021.1:67733-70774 GCA_029213145.1 Rubripirellula sp.
GGCGCTGGTGGGCCGGGCGCTGGTGGGCCGGGCGCTGGTGGGCCGGGCGCTGGTGGGCCGGGCGCTGGTGCGTTAGGTCCCAACAGTGTGCCAACCGACATCATGGCCGAGTACGACAAAGACAGCGACGGACTGCTGAAAGGCGAAGAACTGGTTGGCCCACTTGAGGGCATTCTTGGTAAAGCGGACCTCAACCAAGATGACGCAATCTCCATGGACGAACTGTACCGGTTTGCAATGAGCGTCGGCACGGGTCCAGAGAACGCTTCAACCGAAAAAGAAGCGACTGCGACTTCAGATGAGCCAGAGGCTCCAGCCGAGACAGAGGCTCCAGCCGAAACAGAGGCTCCAGCTGAAACTGAAACAGAGGCAGCCGACGGATCTGACGGCTGATCGTCAACGAAGCCACGGTGCTGCCAACCCGGCGATACCGATCAATAACAACAGGCCGAGGCTCACCCTTCGCAGGCGGGTCCGGCCAAGTCGGGTTCCAACCCGTAAACCAACCACCGTTACGGCGAGCAACAGTGGTATCAGGACCGCCGCTAACAGCCCCGGCGCGATAATTCGATCGCCGAAGAACCAATACAAGATCGCGATTCCTGGTGCGATGCTGATAAAGTACATCGCAAACATGAAGGCACGTGTCTGCTTCGTGCTCCAATCATGTGCCTGAACCCAAAAAACCATTGCCGGCCCGCCCATTCCGACGAGCCCCTGAAAGAACCCCGAAACAGGAAACGCGATCCACGCCCACAATGGATGCAGTTTCTCACGCGGTCGCGGCCTGAATGAGATAATTGCCAGAGTGACGAGCAGCACGACACCACCAACGATTTGACGGATCGTCGATGGCTGCAATGCTTCCATGTACTGCAACGTCAATACACCGACCGGAAAAAGCACCATCCGCCCCAACCCCGGCCCAGCGACTTGACGCACCGTGATCGAATCACGCAGACTCCACAGCCCCCAAGCATTTTGAGGGATCGTTGCCACCAACAGCGAGCATTGGGCTTCCGGAATTGAATAGCCGCAATAGAGCATCGATGGCACGATCATCAGGCCACCCGCAAATCCAGTCGCGG
The DNA here is from genome assembly GCA_029213145.1 of Rubripirellula sp. Lineage (GTDB taxonomy): Bacteria > Planctomycetota > Planctomycetia > Pirellulales > Pirellulaceae > Rubripirellula. The sequence continues at coordinate 68,822 of JARGNK010000021.1, forward strand.
CTTGGACGAAAATCCCCGCACAAAGAATCAGCATCAAAGGCAATAACGACTCGAGGTACTCCATGAAACTGATCGTATCAGACCGGGGCAATCATGCGGAGTGGTCGAGAAAAGCGGCGTGCCACGGAAAGCGAAGCGTTAAACAGAGTGAAGTGTCGGTGTGCATCTCGTCGCACCTTCGACGATCACGGTATCAACTACGAATGAACGCGTTCCTCGGTGGCAGCATCAAAAATCAGTAAGTCCTGCTGTTGACCGCACACCCAAACTTCGTCACCTGGCTGGGCTGATAACTGGGCTGATAATTCAGGATTGATCGCCTGAACCGCCGTCACCGTTTGCTCGCCGCACTGCACCGAGATCACCTGATCACGCCCGCTGAAAGAGCATCGCTGCAATCTGCCCGCGATTCGTACCGCGTATCGACCGTGGGGATCACTCTCGGTAGATTCAACTCGCAACGCTTCGGGTCGGATGGCAATCACAATTTTTTCGCGTGCTGCGGCGATCGACAAATCGCTGCTTGTTTGCACCTCGTTCTGAATCATCCACTTCCCAGCACGAAAGCACGCTTCAAAACACTGAATGGTTGGCGTTCCAATAGCGCGAGCAACAGCCAGCGTTTTTGGATCGCGGTAAATCTCATCAGGTCCAGCGCATTGATCGATCTGTCCACCATTGAGCACCGCGATGACATCGGCCATCCGCATCGCCTCTTGCCCATCGTGCGTGACGTGAATAGTCGTCCCGCCCAACGAGCGATGCCAACGCAAAAGATCGGCCTGTAACTGCTCCCGGGCTTGGCCATCAAGCGACGACAGCGGCTCGTCAAGTAACCGCACGCTGCTCTGCCGCGCGACCGCCTTGGCAATCGCTGCCCGCCTTAATTGGCCACCACTCAGATGGTGAGGATAGCGGTCCAAGAACGCCTCGATCCCGGTCAATCGGGCTGCCTCAGCGACTCGCCTTTCCTTTTCATTTCGTCCTAAACTCTTTTTCAAGCCAAATTGAATTGACCCCGCCAGCGTCTTATGGGGGTACATCGTGTCGTGCTGGAACACCATCGCCAAATCTCTGGAGCGAGGCGGAAGTGCCCCGACATCCTCGCCGTCGAGCAAAACCTTGCCTCGCGTTGGTTTCTGGAGCCCAGCAATGATTCGCAACGTGGTCGTTTTTCCGCCGCCACTTGCCCCTAAAAGCACCAAATACTGGCCAGATTCGACCTGGAAATCGAGCCCACGCAGGACGTGCGCCCGCCCAAAGGCCTGATCGATCTTTTGGAGATGGACAGACGTCATATAATTACAATAAACCAATCGGTGTCACGGCATGCGGAAGTAGCCGATTGCATTTTAGATCAAGTTGAGGGAGATCACTCATGTCCGTTTATCAGTTTCGAATCTTCAGCCTTTCCCTGGTCGCATTCGCTCTCGTCGGCACTGGCAACTGGATCGTCACTGCCGACGAGAAGGACGGCGATTCGCAAACCGAATTGGCGTCGCAGGATGATGAAAAAGAATACGTTCCCAAAACAAAAAGACAATTGCGTCAGATCCTTACACCCATTCAGTACAGCGTAACCCAGAACGAAGACACGGAGCCAGCCTTCAAGAATCGGTACTGGAATAACAAAAAGGAAGGGACTTACAAGTGCATCGTCTGCGAGAGGGATCTATTCAGCAGCAAAACCAAATACAAATCAGGAACGGGATGGCCCAGTTTTTACGCTCCGATCACCAACAAGAACATCGGCACGCGAAAAGATTTCCGTTTGTTCTATTCACGAATTGAAGTGCACTGCGCTCGCTGCGACGCTCACCTTGGCCACGTCTTTGATGACGGCCCAAAACCGACCGGCAAACGCTACTGCATGAACAGCGCGTCACTGAAGTTTGTTGAGAAAAAAGAAGATTCGGAAAAAGATTGAGCGGCATGAGCACTGCGAACAGGTAG
>JARGNK010000022.1:0-14906 GCA_029213145.1 Rubripirellula sp.
ACGATCTAAACAAGTGAGGCCATCAAGAGTTTCAACAACGAATCGGACATCCCCTACAACAGCACTCGGGTGGTTGAACACCCGGCCGAATACGAATAACACCCAGCCGAATACTAATCTTGATAGCAAATTAATTGGGTTTGGCGTGCATCGTGTTGACGCCCCCATTGGGCCCAAGGCTGCGGAAGTGCGTGAGGCTGGTATCTGGGTTCTTGTTCAACCGTCATCCCTGCCCGCTGCAGCGTATCGATGATACGGTCGAGCGAATTACTATCTTCCAGCAGATCGGTCTCGTGCACCTCGACATACATCGCTTGAACGCGATCCAGATGTTCCGCGACCTCCGACAGTACTGCTTCCTCAGCACCTTCGATATCTAGCTTTAGGAATGCAACATCTTGCTGAAGATACTTCGAAAGTCGCTCACACCTTACTTCTGTCGATTGACTTCCCTCGCGATTCCCCCATTCCGGGCGAAGCGAATTGCCTCGCGCATCGGCCCCAACTCCTTGATTACCAAATAGCGGGGCGTATCCATCAAAGTTTGTCACAGCCGCTTCGATGCAACGCACCCCGGGGATGTCGTTGCGAATAACGTTGAGCTCCAGCAGCCGAAAAGCATCGGGATCAGGTTCGAAACAGATGACCTTTGCCATCGGCCAACGAGCCTTCCATTCCAAAACCGAGACCCCGATATTTGCGCCACAATCAATGATCAACGGATCTTCACCCGCAAGTTCAAAAAACGATGGGAAGTCGTCGACCGCTCGGATCATCGATTCGGTGGCATCCACATTTTCGCAATGCAGCTGAAAACCTCTGAATTTCAATTTTCGGATTGCGATTTCGAATTCCTCTTTTCGTTGGACGGGTCCTCGCCGGCTCACCTCGTCGCCGCAGTCCTAAGCAGCTTAGACCCAAGGTCGCAAACATCACCAGGGTAGACGGCTCGGGAACAGCAGCGTTTGGCAGAACGGGTTCTTGGTCGGCCAACTCCAACGTGATCGCCTCGATTCCGATCGACCCCACGGTAGCCCGCATCGTGAACGGCGTCGCTGCCTCGATGGTCCATGGTGTGACAAAGTCGAAGACGTCCGTTCGACCATCACTCAGATCTTCATTCTGGATGAAGGCACCCGCGAACTCGAAGATCTCTCCTTGGCCAAAGTGTCGAAAATCGAGTTGATGAACTACGACTCTGTTTGAAAACGAGAGGCTTATCTCCTCGTCAAAGAGTGAATCGAACCGCGCTGGCTCATCGCGGCCCACGGAATTAACCCCCATGCCCGCGAGCGTTGAGTTCGCCGAAAAAGAGACACCTGCTCCGCCAAGATCGGCCACCAGCACAGAGAGCGATGGGAAGCCAGGAACCAAGTAGGGCCCCGCAGATGGTGTTCCCAGATCGGTCACCGCAATCCCATCCAGCCGTTCGCCAAGAGCTCCCGACGAATTGTCCAGCCGGATGACCCCACCGCGAGCGTCATTGGCTTCCACCGCGGTTATTACAATCACAACAACAAGTGCAGCATCGATACATCTCATCGGATGCCCCTTTCCGAGTAAGTGTGGTCAACGAAATAATGAACAAGCGTTCACTAATCCATCATGACGCGTTCTTCGGCGGTTTACAAGCGGGCCACTTCGTTGGCAGCAGACCTCAGCAGGCACCGGACTACGGCATGAACCACCCGGCAGAGGGGAATTGCGCACCCTCATATTTGACCCGGCCGTTTTTTATCGTTAGACTCTTACTCAGATTTGGAGTACATCGGCGCGATATGCGGATTAATATGGTGTACACATATCAGTGACACTCGGCGGGCTCGCGGAAGCGATTCGGCTGAGCCCCGCCTAAAAGACGATCGACTGTTGGACCACGAACCTAAAGAAACGTGGAAGCAGCCGTAGAATCGAGACAAGTTTGAAGCATTCTTCCGACCTGCTCGTAACCGTTCACCGACATTCCCATCGACATTTCGATGGGAGTACGACCACTCACCCACGTTAGAGATCTACACGGGAGATTCTTCAGCATGCGTTGTACTGGCAATCCTTTCGGCCGTCGTGGATTCTTGACCGCCGGCACCTTCGGTGGACTTGGACTCTCGCTCCCACAATTAATGTGGATGCAGCAAGCTTCTGCTGAGCAAAAGCATTACGACTTTATTGAAGCCAAAGCCAAGAGCGTCATTCACATCTATCTTCCTGGCGGGATGGCTCACCAGGAAAGCTGGGACCCGAAGCCCTACAGCCCATTGGAATATCGAGGAGAGATGAAACCGGTGAAAACAAACACCGGAGAGATTTTCTGCCAGTCGATTCCAAAGCTGGCGTCGATTGCTGACCGCTTATGCGTGATTCGCTCGATGACGCATGGTGAAGCGGCTCACGAACGTGGCACTCACAACATGTTCACCGGCTACAAGCCGAGCCCAGCATTGAAATACCCAAGCTTCGGTGCAGTGGTCAGTCACGAGTACGGTCCTCGCAAGAATCTACCACCGTACGTCTGCATCCCGAACCAGCCAAATGAGTTTGCAGGTACGGGCTACCTTAGCTCCTCCTACGGTCCATTCTCGCTTGGTAGCGATCCGGCAAGCAGTGGCTTCAAAGTCCGCGATTTGGACATGTACAGTGGAGTCGATGAAGCTCGATTCGCTCGCCGCCAAGACGCCTTGGCATCGGTTAACAAACGATTCAGCTCGATGACCAATGCTGACAACGTCAAAGCGATGAGCACGTTTTATGAGCGAGCTTATAATTTGCTCGGTTCGCCTGAAGCACGACTGGCGTTCGATCTCAGCAAAGAAGACGACAAGATGAAGGATGCTTATGGCAAAAACCAGGCGGGCCAGCGATTGCTAATGGCGCGTCGATTGGTTGAGGCTGGATGCCGCTTGGTCACGTTAACCTACGGCGGTTGGGACATGCATCAAGGCATCACCGCTGCGATGAATCGGACCATGCCACCTTTGGATCAAGCACTGGCTCAGCTGATCTTGGATCTCGAGCAACGCGGATTGCTGGACACCACGATGGTGATGGTCAGCAGCGAATTTGGAAGAACTCCCAAAATCAACAAGGACGCCGGACGCGACCATTATCCAAAGGTATTCAGCGTGATGCTGGCCGGCGGTGGGATCAAGGGTGGATCGATCTACGGTTCCTCGAACGCGACCGCGTCCGAGCCAGAATTTGATCCCGTTGGCCCTGCGGACTTGGCAACCACGATGTACCACCAACTGGGAATCGTTGCCGACAAAGAATTAATGGCCCCCGGCGACCGACCGATCGAAATCGTCGACGGTGGCAAGGTACTGAAGGAAATCATTTCCTAACGTATCTCCCCAGACCTGCCTGCTCGATTTCCGTGAGCTAAATCGGAAATCGAGCTTGTTGTTTTCCCTTATCCACCCACCGAACTGACCATGCGAACCAGACTGCTGCTTGCCGCTGCGTGCCTCGGACTTTTTGGATTTGCGTCAACGGCCTCCGCTTACCTGCCACAACTCACAGGGTCCACCCCTCGTGGCATGCAGCGAGGAACCACGCAAAAGGTGGTCTTGACCGGCACTCGTCTTAGCGACGGGCGTCAACTGCTATTCGACCGCGAAGGAATTCAGGTCAAGTCTCTCAAGGCGGTTGATAACTCCAAGGTCGAAGTCGAGCTTGAGGTTCCTGCCGATACTGCACCCGGCCTGTACCCGCTGCGTTTGGTCGCCGAAACGGGACTTAGCAACGTCCTGATGTTCGGAGTCGGCGCAATGCCGACCATCGATGAAAAAGAACCCAACAGCGAGTTTGCTTCGCCCCAACAAATCGAAAACAACACGACGGTCGAGGGTGTAGTCGCTCGCGAAGACGAAGACTACTTCGCTGTCACCCTGAAACAAGGGGAACGATTGACAGCTGAACTGGAAGGGGTCCGGATCAAGAAAGGACGCAGTAATCCCTTCTTCGACCCATATGTTGCGATTCTGAACTCCGAACGATTCGAGTTGGCGACGAGTGATGACGCACCTTTGTTGCAACAGGATTGCCTGTGCTCCATCGAAGCACCGAAAGATGGCACTTACATCATCGTTGTTCGCGATTCCTCATTTGGCGGCAACAACGATCGCTATCGATTACACGTCGGATCCTACCCCCGTGCCGTGGCAGTCATTCCGGCCGGCGGCCCACCTGGTGAAATCGTTGACATGACCTTTATCTCGGTCGGCGGAGACGCGTGGATCGAAAAGGTGCAAATGCCAAGCGACGTTTCCGAAGCCTATCCGTTGACGGTCTCGACTGAACGCGGTGTCAGCCCCTCGCCAAACTACATCCGCATCCAGCCGATGCCTAATGTGGTCGAGCAGGAGCCCAACAATTCATACAAAGAGTCGACGGCGGGCCCACTCCCGGCTGCCTTCTGCGGTGTCATCGGTGAACCGAATGACAACGACTACTTCAGTTTCGAAGCTAAGAAAAACCAGACAGTGCACATTCGCGCATATGCTCGCAAAGTGCTTCGTAGCGAGCTCGACAGCGTTATTAATGTGTACAACGACCAGGGTGGTCGCGTCGGTGGAAACGACGACAGCGGTGGGCCGGATAGTTTTCTTGAATACAAGATCCCCGCCGACGGGAAATACCATGTTCGCATCAACGACCATCTCAAAAAGGGCGGCCCAGGCTTTGCCTATCGAATCGAAGTAAAATTGGCCACGCCGCAACTCACTCTGTCACTTCCCGATCGACGACGCTATGAGGCAACCCAACTAAACGTCCCTCAAGGGAACCGAGCGGCTGTGATGATCAACGCCAGCCGTGCTCGCGTCGGGGGAGCAATTGATATCAGCGGGCTTAATCTGCCCGAAGGCGTTTCTATCACGCCTATCCAGATGCCGGCCAACCGGACCACGGTTCCACTGCTGCTCACCGCGACACCGGACGCCAAGCTTGATGGCCGTTTGGTTAACTTTGTTGGAAAGATTGCGGATAACCCGATCGAGAGTCGTTTCACGCAGCAGCATCAGTTGCTGATCGGCCAGAACAATAGTGTTGTCTACGACTACCGTGCCGACCGTGGTGCCGTAGCAGTGATCAAGTCAGTCCCCTGCTCCTTTGAGATTGTGCAGCCACAAGTGCCAATCGTTCGAAACGGCTCGATGAACCTGACCGTAAAAGTTGACCGGGGTGGATTGGATGCGGACATTCCAATTCGAATGCTCTACAACCCACCCGGCATTGGCTCGAGTGGAAGCATCAAAATCCCGAAGGGAAAGAACGAAGCGAGCATTCCTTTGACCGCAAATGGCTCCGCTAGCATCGGACCTTGGCCGATCATCATTTACGCCTCGGTAGGTGGAAACGAGATCGCCACCGAACCGGCAAATTTGGAAATCGCTGACAAACTCTTCACCTTTACTTTCCCAAAAACATCAAGCGAACTCGGTGCTGAGGCGAACGTCCTTGTCGATATCGAGATCACTCGAGAGTTCGAAGGGACCTGTGAGGTTGAATTGGTTGGCCTGCCCGCCGGTGTGGTCTGCGAAAAGACCACGATGCCGATAACCAACGAGACCGAGCAAGTCGTGTTCCCCGTCAAAATCACTGACAAGGCGCGTGTTGGCCAACACAAAACACTCGTCGCCAGGGCGACGGTGACCTCTCCCAAGGGAGTCATCAAACAGACGCAAGGGACCGGCATCCTGCAGATCGACAAACCATTGCCAGCTCCCGTCGCCAAGCCAGCAGCAAAGCCGGCTGCCAAGAAAGAAACCGCAAAACCGGCTGCACCCGCACCGAAAAAACCGCTGAGCCGCTTGGAGCAGCTCCGCCAGTCCAAAAAAGCCGAGACCTCTGACGAGTAACCCGGCAACCAACGATTCACCCCCCAATTGTGTTGATGGCTTGTCATTCGGCAGCCGTCAACGGTTCGGAAAGACCGAAGGTATCAACATGATGCGTCGACTATCCATCTCCTGCCTACTCACTCTGGTGACCGCGACTTTTGCATTGGCAGCATCGCCAGAACCAGCCGCTGCGTCCGCGTCAAAATCCGACCCAGCAGCCGAACGAGAACTCCTGGTTTTCCCTGAGCAAATCCAACTGGACACAGCACGGGACTACCAACACTTCTTAGCAGTCGTCCGCCGAGACGACGATGTCACGGTAGATGTGACCGAAACGGCGAAGTGGGCATTGGCTGACGATCAATTCGCCAAACTCGAGGGAAACAAAATCCTTCCCGTGGCGGATGGTGAGACCGAATTGGTTTGCGACCTCGGTGGCACTGTGCGACGAATTCCCGTGAAGATCAGTCGCAGCACCGAAAAGTTACCGATCAGCTTTGAAAAAGATATCGTCCCGATCATGACCCGCAGTGGTTGCAACACTGGTAGCTGCCATGGGGCCGCTCGCGGTAAAGATGGATTCATGATCAGTTTGTTCGGATACGATCCAGCCGGTGATTACAAACGCATCACCCGCGAAATTGGGATGCGTCGAATCAATCTCGCCGTGCCCGAGGAAAGCCTGCTTTTGACCAAGTCGATTGGCAAAGTCACGCATACCGGCGGAAAGCTTTTCGGTGAAGACAGCATTTACTACCAAACCATTTTGGAATGGCTGAAAGCCGGCGCGCCAGCTGACGCGACCCCGCCGCCAAGTGTGGCCAAACTCGAGATCTATCCAACGCAAGCCGTCATTGAGGGCGCGGGAAGCAAACAACGTTTCATTGCTTTGGCACACTACAGCGATGGAACAACACGAGACGTAACGAACCTCGCGGCGTTCATGACAAACAACGAAACCTCTGCTGCGATCGACAAGAATGGCTCAGTCACTGCCGGCGCCCGTGGTGAAGCGTTTGTCATGGCTCGCTTCGAAACCAAAACCGAGGGTCGCCAAGTGCTGGTACTTCCCAAGGAACTGAAGTACGAGGCACCAAAAATCGAGGGAAATTACATCGACGAGTTGGTTGGCAAGAAACTTAACCAGTTAAGAATTTTGCCCAGTGGTCTGTGCACTGACGAAGAATTTCTACGTCGAATCACGATCGACATCACCGGACAACTGCCGACCGAAGAAGAGTACCACCAGTTTGTCAACGATGTTGCCGCCGACAAGCGAGCACGACTCATAGATCGTTTGCTCGAACGTAAAGAATTCAGTGAAATTTGGGCGATGAAATTTGCTCAACTCCTGATGATCAAAAGCACCAATCAGGTCAGCTATAAATCTGCGTTTCTCTACAACCAATGGCTGACGGATAAATTTGCCAAAAACGTTCCGCTCGATGAAATGGTCCGAGAACTGTTCGGTGCAACAGGAGGTACGTTCAGTAATCCAGCGACCAATTACTACCAAATTGAACGCGATACGCTCAAGCGTGCAGAGAATGCTGCCCAAGTGTTCATGGGGATACGTACTCAGTGTGCCCAATGCCACAACCATCCATTGGACCGCTGGACAATGAATGACTATTACGGCTTTGCAGCCTTCTTCTGCCAAACAGGCCAAAAAAATGCCGAGGATTATCGCGAAAAGATCATCTACGACCGAGGTAGTGGTGAGGTCAAACACCCGGTGAACGGGCAAACCATGCAGCCCAAATTCCTGGGTGGCGGACTGGTCGACACCAAAGGTAAAGACCGTCGCGTTGTGATGGCCGAGTGGCTAACCAGTGCTGAGAATCCCTACTTCTCAACCAGCATTGCCAACCGCGTCTGGGCCCACTTTATGGGAGTCGGAATCGTCGACCCCGTCGATGACATTCGCGTCAGCAATCCGCCAACCAACCCTGAACTGTTTCAAGCACTCGGGGACAAATTGGCTGAGTACAAGTTTGACTTCCGACAACTTGTTCGTGACATCTGCAATAGCAACGCTTACCAACGCACAGTCACCCCGAATGAATCTAACCAAAGTGACACCCGAAACTATGCCTATGCTCGCGTACGACGCATCCCCGCAGAAATGCTTCTTGATATCGTCAGTCAGCTAACGAACACGAAGGAAAAGTTTCGTGGTCTACCGCTCGGCGCACGTGCTGTCCAAATCGCTGACGGCCGGACCAGCACTTACTTCTTGGATACTTTCGGCCGAGCACCCCGTGACACGGTTTGCGATTGCGAAGCATCGACCGACCCTTCCTTGTCGCAAGCCCTTCACTTGCTCAACGGCAGTGCCACCAGCGGTAAGATCACGCAAGGAAAAGTAATCGATGAATTGCTCGCCGATGATGCGACGCCCAAACAGGCTCTGGAAAGGCTTTACGTTCGTTGCATGTCGCGGTATCCGACCGATGAGGAGATGAAGGAACTGTTGGCCTCGGTTGGGGAAGCCGCAAATCCACAGCAGGGTTTGCAAGATATCTTCTGGGCGATTCTCAATAGTCGCGAGTTCGTTTTCAATCACTAAAACCCGCCGAGGTGTAACGCCGCATCGTCGATTCATTCGGATTTACCCGAACTGATTCTGTTGGCGAAGACGTAGGCACCTAACATGACGCCGATTCGAAGATTCGGCGCCGGCCCGATTCTAATTATCATCGAATTCATGATGCGAATCTTACTAACCTGCGGAATATTACTGTGCGGCTCAGTCGTCCTGAATGCTCAAGAAAAAGGTGCGGAAAAGCCGGCGGTTAACTTCACCGACCATGTCTTGCCCATCTTTCGACAACACTGCTTGAAGTGTCACAACGCGAACGACGCCGAAGCCGGACTCGCAATTGACACCTATGCAGGCCTGATGGAGGGTGGTGGTAGCGGCGACGCGGTGACCGATGGAGACTCCAGCGGTAGCCGACTTTACCTCGTGATGACGCACGAGGAAGAACCGACGATGCCGCCCAACCAAGACCCGCTGCCTGCTGACCAACTTGAGATCATTCGACAATGGATCGATGGTGGTCTACTAGAGAATAGCGGCAGCAAGCGAAAGAAAAGAAAGGGTCCCTCGCTCTCCTTCAGCGCGACTGACTCCTCCGGCAAGCCCGCCGAGATCGCGATGCCCGAGACGGTTTGGCGGGTTCCTGTCGTCACCACTCAGCGACACGCTGCAGCCTCCGCAATTGCCACCAGCCCCTGGGCCCCGATGGTCGCGATCGCTGGCCAAAAACAAGTCTCTCTCTATCACACCGACACGAACGATTTACTCGGTGTCATCCCGTATCCCGAGGGTATTCCGCAAGCACTTCGATTCAGCCGCGATGGAGCTTATTTGCTGGTCGCCGGCGGCACGCACGCAGCAATGGGAACTGCGTCATTGTACGACGTGCGATCCGGCAAGCGGCTTCTCAGCGTGGGTGATGAATTAGATGTCGTTTTCGGCGCAGATATCAATGACGATCTATCCAATATTGCGATGGGTGGCCCGCAGCGAATCGTTCGAGTGCTCGACACTGCTTCGGGCGAAGTCCTGCACGAACTGAAGAAACATACCGACTGGGTATATAGCGTCGCATACAGCCCGGACGGTGTCCTTGTGGCAAGTGGCGACCGGTCTGGTGGTTTGCACGTTTGGGAGGCAGAAACTGGTCGTTTGTATCTCGACCTAATCGGCCACAAGGACGCGATTCGCGGAATCTCATGGCGAGCCGATTCCAATGTGTTGGTGAGTGCTAGTGAAGACGGCACCGTCAAGTTATGGGAAATGAACAGCGGCAATCAACTCAAAAGCATCACCGCACACGGAGGTGGGGCAACCGGCGTCCAAATGGCGCGAGACGGCCGCATGGTCACCTGCGGCAAAGACCGCACGGTCAAATTGTGGGACGCTTCCGGTAACAACATTGGAACGATGCCAGCCTTTGCAGAGCCCGCTTTGGAAGCTGCGCTGACGCACGATGGCAAAAAAATCATTGGTGGTGACTGGGCCGGCAAGACGGTCATGTGGACCATCGAAGACCCCAAACAGGCAGTGAACTTCGCGGCGGATCCGCCTGCTATCGAACAGCAACTTGCCACGATGACCGCAAGTACCGCCGAATTCAACAAAGCATTGGCCGCCGCAACCGAAGGTCAAGCAAACGCTCAAAAAGCCGTCGACGGATTGACAGCCTCGGCGCAGTCCTATGCCGCCCAATTAACTCAAAATAAAACAGCACAGACCAAGTCACAATCCGATTTGGCCGCAGCTGAGAAACAACTAGTTGCCTACCAACAACAGCGCGAAACAGCAACGAAAACACTTGCAACAACCCGCCAGACTGTGAAGCAACTTGCCAAGCAGATCGAAGCGACCACGAAGACGATCGCAGCACAAAACGAACAACTAAACACCTCCATCACCAAGCGTGATGGGGCGAAAAAGCACCTAGCCGAGCTCGCAGCCGAGTTGGCATTGCGACAACAAGAACATGGTCAACTGAAAGCAGATGCCGTTTCATCACTTGCGGCGATTGTCGATCGCGAACTTGACTTGGCGGCCAAGGAGCATGTCGCAGCCACAGATGAAGCCGAAGCAGAGAAAAACCGGAAACAAGCGGAGACGCAAGTCAATCAGCTGACCCAGGAAATTGCCGACTTGAACGCAAAAGTCCAACAGAGCACCGAACAGGTCAACGCGTCCAAAACCGAGTTAAAGGCGATCGATGCACTCATGACAAAACTGTCAGCAGAAATCCAAACGGCCAAGCAACAACTCGATGCCAAGTCCGCGGAAGCTGAAACCGTTCAAAAGCAGATAGCGGCAGAAGCTGACGCAACAAAGAAAAAGGCGCTGGCTGAGACACTCAATCAAGCCCAGAATCAACTCGCTTCAGCCAAAACAGTTCATACCGATCTCACCAAGAAGCTCACCGAGGCAACCACAAAGAAGGCCGAGACAGCAAAAACCATCGAAAGCGCAACAGCGTTAGCCACGACCCTCGCAAAGCAGAAGACGCCGAAAACCACGCAACTTGAAACGGCAAAGAAAAGCATGGCGCAATGGCTTGCATCACGAGATCAAGCAACAAAGAAAAAGACTGATTTCGCCCAGCAGTTGACACTGGTCACTGGCGAAGTGACTGCGATTACCAAGTTAAAAGATGATGCGGTAAAGAAAATTGCTATCCTCGTCAAGCAACAAGAATCATTACAGCAGCAGCAACAAGTCAATAACAAAACTGTAACACTGCATGAGGCTGCTCGGGTTGCTGCCGAATCGAAGCTGGCCGATCTGACGAAAACAGTTCAATCAATCATGCCGAAGCTCGATGCCGCAAAGACAACGGAAACCAAGCTCGCAAGTGAAGTTGCGAATCTCGATGCGAAACTCAAATCACAACCAACTTCGATTGCAAGCTTGAAAAAGGCAATTGGTGATTACACCACCGCGAACGCGAAACTCGACAAGCAAGTCACTGAGAACAAGCAACTGATGGAACAAGCGGTTGCCAAACTGGCCGAAACAAAAACAGCAACAGAGTCGGCTCGCACCAAGTTGGCGACTGCCCAATCAAAGATGCAAAAGCTCCAAGCTGAAATTGCTGCTTTCGCAGAGCTCGGCCAAAAATTGACGGCGGCAGCAAACGCTACCAAAGGAGATGCTGAAACGAAACGTGCTGCTGTCGAGCCCGAAGCAACTCGGGCCGCCACCTTGGCAACTGCGATGAGCAAGCGCGAACAGGAGCTCGCGGAGGTATCTCAAACGCTCGCTAAATTGCAGACTCAACTGGAAGCCTTGACGAAAGCCCAGGCGGCAGACAAGCAATCCCTGACAACGACCCAGGCGAAGATCCAGGAATTGGAAACCGCGGCTGATGAATCGGAATCTCTCGCCGCAGAAAAACGAGAGGAAGCCGAATTCTTCCAATCGGCTTACGGCAAATAGCCACAAACCGACCGTTGCGGCTTTTTGCGATTCGCCCGACCAATCTGAGCGTTGTACAGAGCCATGGCGATCAATCGTCCCAGAATGGTGGCAGCGAGCCATCTCGGGGAAGCTCTCGTCACAAAACCGGCCTCCGGTTGTAACGATCGCAGCAAAAATGGCGGCTCAACCACCCGCTGGCGGCGATTCGATTGGTGCACGCTCGCGATTTGGTTTTGTCGACTGCGGTGTTTGCGTAGACTGTAGGGAGCGGCTCCTGTCAGGTTTCGCTCTTTTCTACCGATGCAAACAGATACTGGCACGACCCGTTCAGACGGCTCGTATCGGATCCGTTTGGCTAACCAACGGCTGACGATGCGATTCCTATCCCTTTCACCGGCCTGCGTTCAATACGCCTTTGGCGTTTGCATGGTGACGGTGTGGCTCGCAGTAACAGCATTGGCACAACCTCCGGGGACCTCTCCGCCGAGAGCTGCCCTCAAAGCGGGACAAGAAGATAACCCATCGGGATTGCCGGTCGAGGCCTTCTTATTTCTGAGTGAAGCTGAAACGCAGGTCTTCATGCCGAGCTTGACTTGGGAAGAATTTGATCGGCTCCGCAAACTTGAATCTGGTGTCAACGCGACAAGTCAATCCTTCAGCTATCGGTCGCTGTCGATCACTGGAACCGTTCAAGACAAACGCGGCGAGCTAGAGGTGTCGGTTGAATTGACGATCGAACCGACTGCCGGACGCTGGGTTTCAATTCCTTTGCGGATGCGCAACTTCAACCGTCTCGCGCCACCCGATGTTACCGGGGTGGATGAATATTTCATGGGGTTAGGGTCGGGTGATGAAAGTGGCTATTTGCTGTTTGTTAAAGCGGATCAGCAGAGCGATGTTACCGTACGCATGCCGGTCTCGGTAAAAATCGACCAATTGGCGTCCGCGCAAACACTCGACTTTAAGCTTCCCAACGTTCCATCCACCATCAAGATTGAAACATCCGCTGAGGGTGTCGTGGGTGATATTGTTGGTGGCGGTACGGAAGTCATCGAATCGAAAGATGACGTTGATGGGCGCACCACACTGAACATTGAAAGTGTCGGTGGCGACTTTTCCGTACGCTGGGGAAAGTTATCTCAAACCGAAGACGATTTGCCGTTACTGGAGGTGCAAAGTCGATTAAGCGTTCGATGGGATTCACCGCAAGATCAACCTCTAGTTTCGGTCCAGATGACGATTCGAAATGTACGCGGATCTATCCGTTCATTCCCATTACGTTTACCGACAGGCGCGATCGTGTCCGATTCGCCACGTTTGGGAACAAGTGGGCAAACCATTGACATCGGTGATGCCAGCGACAGCGGGATTCGTGAAGTGATCATTCCCGAGGAAGAGCGACAACAGCGAATCGATTTAAATTTTGATCTGCAACTGGCCAATGATGATGCGACGGCTTCCGACCCACTGCTCTTTCAAGTGCCCGAAATACCAGGTGCGCTTCGGCACTCCGGTGAGATCGAAATTGAAACTAGCGGTGACTATCGTTTGCAATGGCGCTCCACAGCTTGGGTTCGCAGCCAGCTAGGCGAAGCGCGCGAAGAAGGTGTAGCCGGACGCTCCTATCGCTTTCGATTCGACCGGTCATCATTTGAATTGCCACTGTGGTTAGGTGTAAAGGAACGCCAGTTACGAATCAACAATCAATCTCAGATTGTGATTCGCGAGGCGCTCGCCAGCCTAGAAATGACAATCACTATCAACGGCCAAGCGACGGATGGAAGATTACAATTCGATGATGCGAATTGGCAAGTTAAATCAATCGAAAGCACTTCGACCGGTGAACAACTGCAATCCTTCCAAGTAGCCGGACTGCGTTTTATCGAGTTCAATTCGGTGGTTGGCGAAGAATCGGCGCCAATTCGCATCCGTGCTGAGCTTCCGATTGATGAAAAACTGGATCTGGTTCAGTTCGGTATACCGCGCGTACTCAGCGTCGAGGAAACCGTCGTCGTCCAAAACGCAACCGTTAACCTTGTCAGCAGCGGTCGCACGATGCTGGTTGTCGATTTAGACGCCTCTTCAGGAGTGACGCGACTCATTCCATCAGCCGCCGAACTCACCTCTGATTCGCCGATCTCACGTTTTCGGGTCATCGCCCAAGATACACCTGCAATGATCGTTGGGACGATGATCGACCAACTGCCTCGGATTACGCTGGCTAGCCAATCATCGGTCGAATTAGACGGTCGCCAACTCCGCACAACCGTAGACTGGACCGTTACCTCTGGGTTGGACTTGGAAGGAGCATTACCAGTCCGAGTACCGGGAGTGCAAAATGTACCGGGAGTGCAAAATGTACCGGGAGTGCAAAATCCACTTGCAACGGAGGCCCCTGATTTCGAGACTTCCGACGAAGTCACAGAAAACTTAACCACGGAATCGAATCGAATCGAAGATGATGGTTGGGTCGTAACAGTCTCAGGTATCCGGGCCGAGTTACGTCCTCTGCAGGGCGAGCAATTTCTTCTCGTGTCGCCGGAACTTTCCAGTGGTGCGATGTCGATTCGTTGGCAATCGACTCGTAGTCTACCCAATGAAATTAGCAATGGCTTGATTGAGCCCATCTCGCTGCCACGTCCCGATGTTCCAGATGTCACCCTACGTGGTTCACAGCGAGTCACACTTCAAGGAAACCAGCAATTTGAACTCGTCTCCGCGGACACCCCCGCAGTCACAAGCATTGAGCTTGATTCGATACCCCGGGACCCAGTGCGGGTTAGATTGCAGTCGCGGCTGACCTCGCGAGAAGAGCTTTCGATTCGGCAGATGATGTTGCGGACCGCCGTAGGGCGTGCGACAAGACATGAACAAGTGTTGGCCAAGATTCAAGGCGGTGATCTGTTCCGCGTTGAGTTACCAGAAACAGCAACAGAAGTCTCCGTCGAAGCCTACATCGACAACGCTTTACCAGCTCCCGTGCGACGCGAAGGCAACACTTTGCAGATCGCCCTTCCGGGTGACAAAGCTCCCCATATCGTTGATCTACGTGTCTGGATCCCGGTCCGCACTGATTCTTCACTTGCGACCATCCAACCCACGCTGAAACTGGGCTGCCA
>JARGNK010000022.1:14916-70601 GCA_029213145.1 Rubripirellula sp.
TTTACTGGCAGATCATTACACCACTCGACGGTCCTGTCCTGTGGGCCTCACCCACGCTCGGCCGCAGCATGACGTGGCGATTTGACGACTGGAGGTTGTACCGCGAGCCAACCTACACAAATCAAGAATTGCGGAACATGTTTGCCACATCTTCGGAAACAGTCAGTCCGAGCAATGCACTGCCACTTGGCAATCCATACCTCTATGTTGGTTCTGATACTCGTTCGTTTGAAGTGGTGGTTGTATCACGATTTCTACTTTGGATGGTAATTGGATCGATCGTCTTACTGACTTCTATCATCTTGACCAGCCTGCCAAAATCACGACATCCACTTACTGTCGTCGTCGCAGCTATCTTTTTCGGAGGTCTCTTGGCAATCGCGCCTGATGCAGCTGTCTTGGCAGGACAGTTTGGAATCATCGCGTTAGTCCTAGTGGTCGTCATGATCGCTATCCGTGTCTTACTGCGGCACTCAGGAAGTAACCGTGTCTTCACTTCGACTCCCAAAGTTACAGACACCCCGCCATCCACTCGAACACTAAAAAAGTTGGAATCTGAACCGGTCGTCGCGTCCACCCAACAACTTCCACCGGCTACGCCATCCGAGGCGTCGTCATGATGAGTTACGCCCAAGCCTCGATTCGAATCTGGCGATCCACATTTCATTGGACGCGCATCGTTGGGATCACAATCGCAGTCTGTCTGATTGCGATCCCCTGCAGCTACGCTCAACCACCCGCCGAAGAATCGACGGCAATTGATCCAACGACACCCGGTACTCTTGCTTTGCCAACCGCCCTTCCCGATGGGCGTTCGCTACGAGCCATCGGATTCTATCAATCCCAAGTGGCGGAATTGGTACCAAAAAATTACCAGCCGGTCCAGATCGATGAACTGCGATCTGCCGTCGATCGGCTGACTGATCTTGCCACAGATGATCAAACGAGCCGAGTGAAAGATTCGGTTTACTGGATCCGTGTTGAAGGGGACACCTTGGTCAGTGACCAAAGTGTTTTGCAAATTGAATCGTATCGAGAGGGAATTCTGCGGCGATCTCTAGGACGGGTCAACCTGGCAATCGTCCGAACCGACTCACGCAGTGTTTTGCCAGAAACCGAAAGTTTGCCACACCTGGAATCATCACCCGATGGAACACTCGTGGCTGTTTTCGATGGCAAGTCGCAGGTGAATCACACGATCAAATTCCAGTGGCGGCTCCGCGGTCGTGTTTCAGGATCAGGTCACGAATTCTCAATGCGGCTACCGCCAACGCCACAAACCCGCATCATGATTTCGGCCCCGGCCGATACCCTCGTCACCACGGTCAATGGCGTCTCACGGCAACTCACCAGCCTCCCGCCGGACGCAATTGAATTAGCTCCCGATCGAACGTGGTACGAATTAGACGCCGGTGGTTTGGAAACGGTCCGCATCCGAACCCAAAAGATAGATGCGACCGTCGAAGGCTCAAGCACTGTCGTGCGTCAATCAACAGTGCAGTACCAAGCCGAACCGATCGGACTTTCATGGACCTGTCGCATGGTGATTCAACCACCACTGAATCAACCTCTTCCCAGGCTTGTCGTTCGCGGTACAACCATTACGTCTGCCAAAGTGAATGCGACGGATGTGTCCTACTCCAGTGAAACCATTGGGGATCGTCAACAATATTTGCAACTGGATGTCCCGCGCGGGCTAATTGATGCGGATTCCTTGCTGGTCGACGTGACATTAACCGGATTCACCACTTGGGACAATCGCCGCGGCTGGTGCGCGCTGCCAATGCCGATTTGGATCGGCGACCAAGTGATCTATGCCTCGGCAACCGACAATCTTGAATTGACGGTCAGCGATCCTATCCAAATCGTTGACTGGGAACTTCCTGAGGATTGGCAAGAAGCGGCGCAAACCAACACAGGTGAAGCTGCCACCTACTTTCGTGCGAGTGGTCCCCCGATTGCGATTTCTGACGCCAGTGACGACGGCGAAAGTCGTGTCACAACTTCGCAACCAACATGGTCACGGATTCGATTCAACCAACGCCCGGCTGTAGCTCAGGCGGACACACTGCTGCGAATCGAGGAAAGTAGTGAGTCTCTCACAGCGGCAGCCCGCATTGCCTTAACAGTTGACACCAGTCGAATCGAACCCTTGCGTCTGATGATCCAGCCGGCTTGGTCGGTTGATTCAGTGACATTTGGTCATTCAGGACGATTGATTGAAACCGGCGGCTTAACCGATTCAACGAGATTGATTGATTTGTGGCCGGAAAGCGAAGATATCGATGGCAATCAACTCATCATTGAGGTGACTGGCAACCGATCGATTCGGACGACAGCCAATGCTGCGATCCCGTCCACCTGGTTCGCACGCATCCATGGAATTCGTGGTGGACTTATCGCCGCGCTACTGCAACCGACTGAATTTAGTTGGAGTGGACAGTCGACTCTTGAACGACTTTCAGGCCCGCCGCAGGAGTTAGATGAAGATCAAATCGAATTCTTCGCAGGAACAGACGCACAAACCCTCTGGTTTCGCCCCACCATTGGGCGGATACCGAAAGTAGAACTACAAACACCAACGGTCGCTTTTAATACATCGTCTTTGTTTCAGGTTTTTCGAGACGGAAACGACATCGCGGAAACTTTACTGATCGAGGTTGAATCACAAAGTCAATCGTTGAAACAATTAACGATTGACACTGGACCGGCTGCCGGACGGCCGCCGATGCGCTGGTCGATCAGCGGCATCAACGAATCTCCCACAACTTCGATTGCACCGTCTGACATTGAAGTCGGAAGCGCGGATCGTGACGGTAGCTACTTAATCGATGTTTCGGACAAGGCACTCCGAGATCGTCGATTAATTGGTCGACGCCGGTATCCCATCAAACAAGATTTGTTGTTGCCATTACCCACCGTACCAGGCGCGACCTCGCAACAGTCAGAAGTCCAAATCGGACCGGGCATCATCACCAGGCGAAAATCGCCATCTGTCCAGCGAGTGCCGTTTGGCAAGCTTGCAATCTCCAGATTAGAGAGTCAATCACCTCAGCCGTTCACTGTCACCGAGCCAAGTCAAATCAAACGGCTTCGGTATGACGCGGTTGAACAGCCCTCCCTCACGATTGCTGCTTCACTATCCCAACCAGAGGTCACGGTCGTTTGGCGCGAACAGGTACGTGTCATCGCATCGAGTCGCGGATCGGATCTCATCGAAGCCGTGTACAGGGTGACGCCTGCAGCCGACTTTAAAATCGAGTACGACCCAGACCTACAGCTTTCCTCGATCGTCCGCGATGGAGTGCCGGTCGACCTGATCACGCTGCCACAACGACCAATTGTTCTACAAGCAGAGGGGCGAACGGAAACCATCCGAGTGAGATGGACGCGATCACAATTTCAATCGAGTTGGCTACGCCAATGCCGGATCCCACAGATCAACGCGTCTGGTACCATCCTCCGATCTGAACACGAATTGATCGCTGCTGCGGACACCTTTGCACCAGCTTCTCTTTGGCGTGGTCGCACAAGAGGCCCTCGTCTGACCACCGTCAAGGTGCAATCCGGTACCACTGTCACCTTAGTGCGGCGAAATAATGCATTGGCGTTCGGCTGGTTAGTTGCCTTTCTTTTGTTTGCGGCAAGTTGGCGGCTTGCCAATCAGTCGCCACTTAAAATTGCAGCGGTAATGGCTGTTTTCACAACACTGTTGTTCCTATGGTGGCCTTGGCGTTTAGCCGTCATCGGATGGTTCATCGTACCTATCCTGACTGCGGCGATTTTAGTGACCACGCAACAATGGTCGAACCGCGAAAGCACAAAAGCAGAAACGCTCGATGACGGGTCGACCGCCACTCAGAAAAATCTTCCTAACTCAACCGCCGATTTTTCGATCGGCAGCATCGCCAGGCTCATCTTCTGGATCGCGTTTTCTGGGTATGTCCTGCAAGCAAGCATTGGGCAAGAATCTGAATTGAATCGCTCCGAAGGTGCGACGACGGATCCCGAAACAGTAAATGTCCTGGTGCCGATGAATCGTGACGGCGCTGTCTACGGAAACATCGTCTATATCCCAAGAGAAATAAAAACAGAACTTTTCCCGCTCGCAACAACGCAGCCCACACAGACACCGCATATCCAATGGGCAAGTTATTCTCTGCAGCTTGATTCCGAAATCAACGGATCGAATCCTGAAGCCGGTTGTTCACTCGAAGTCGATTACTTGTTGCGGATTGAACCAAGCGAACTCAAAAGTGTTCCCGTTCGGTTGCCCCTTCCACCCACTGCAGTAAGAAGAATAGAGCGAGTCGACGAAGCAGGTGGACTGATACCATTTCGAACCACAACGGATGGTCAACTTGTGGCTACCATGCCCCAAGGCAAAACTTTCCACCTTCGGATCACGCTGCAGCCTGCGGTCAGCCAAGCGGAACAATGGACAAAACTGTTTGTGCCGATTCCGCCTGTTGCCGCAACCCGATTGACCGTCGAATCCGAGCAAGACCTCGATGCGATTCGATTTGGTGGTACGACCGGTAATCTGCTTCGTGAGACCGACCTCCGTCGCTGGGTGGATGATCTGGGCCCAGTCAATTCATTGGAAATCGATTTTCGTTCGGAAGCGACTTCAGCCACCGATTCCAAGCCGCTCCAGCGCCGATATTGGATCAGTGCCAATGCAAGCCAAGTGACAATCGACTGCGAAGTTGACCCACCTACCACATTGGCTGCCGGTGAAGCCTTTCAATTCGTGCTACGTGACTCTCGATTACCCACCTTAATATCAACCGACTGGAATTTAGACCGTAGCGAGCAATACACGCCATCGCGACGCCTGATGACATTCACCAGCCTTCGAGACAATCCTGGTCCCGTCCGATTATTTTGGAAGACGCCCGTTCAAGTCAAACAATCGGCTCCACCTTTCGCGATCAAAATACCAGAAGTCATCGCGGCGGCATTGGGCGAAAACGCACCAGCCTGGATTGCAATACACACTGACCCGTTGGTTCGCATCCTCTCTTTGCAAAACGAGACAATCGAAGCCTTGTCCGTCGATCACTTCCTCGCTGCTTGGAGTGGTTATCGCGGCACCATCGATCGTGCTATCGTTGCTTTGGCTGATCTACCATCACCAATACTGGTTTACCAACCACCCAGCAAAGCCGCCGTTTCGCAGCAACAAGAAATCTGCATCAGTCAAAATCGACTTGAAATTCACTATTCTGCAACCGTCACTCCACGCGACGGAGAAAACCAGCGTTACGCAATCCGATATCAACGCCCACTTCAATTGATCATGGCTTCTGTTGATGGTGAACCTGTTACCACAAAAACAATTGGCAGCGGGCCAGCCGTCGAATTACCACTGGGAGTTTTTCGTGGTACAGAACCAATCTTGATCGATTTGGTCGCCTTTCAATCGATACCTGAACCCACGCGGCGCGAATTCACACCGCCAACCGTCGAATTGATTACAGGCGCAGATCAAGTTTCGGGTTGCGTCTGTAGCTTATATCGAACCCCAGCGGTCGACATACAAGTCAAAACCGTGAACGATTCGGACCCGCGATTACCGACACCTGAACTGACCGGTGATTTGTTATTGAAAGGATGGGTACCCGTTGCACGATGGACGCGCAACACGACAGTCGGAAGCGATTCTGATTCACCCGATCCAGCAATCAGTTTTGAATCCTCGCCGGTGGATGCTCGCTTTGACTGCAGTCAGCTGATTTCAATCAATCGATTCGAAAGCCAGTGGGCAATGGAGGTCGGCATTCGATTTTCACCTGATCAGAAACCGAAGACCAATTCGGACACCGGATCCAAACGCCTTCCAGATTTCGTAGACATCGAAATACCCACTGCGTGGTGTGACAACCTAACGATCGAACCTTCTTCACTCACGTACACTCGGCGCCCAGCAACCGACGACACCCGCCAAATCGTACGAATCCGCAGCAATCCGCAGCAGACTGAAGACACCATAATTTCTCTCACGGGACGTCTTCAGAGCAGCGAAACCGGGCGTGTCAGCGTTCCTGCAGTGCAAGTACTCGGCGCTGGCGACCGCCAAATCTACGTCGATGTCCCTAATCGACTTGACGACGATCCGATTCAATGGCGCACCAGCGCGGTAGAGGCGATCGAACTCCCCAAACGCTGGAGTGACCAAGACGCCAACCGATCAACTTACTTAGTGGCAAGTCCTTCTTGGTCCATCGACCTCGCGCCTTTGCCAAGAGACGAATCGGGTGCGGTGGTCTTCAATGCAGATGCCCAGGTGTTCCTCCGAGAACAAGGTCCCCTACTCTTATGTCATTGGGATTTTTATCCAGGTAACCTCGAAATCATGCGTGTCCGATTGCCCAAGGATACAGAGCTGGTCGGTGCCTGGAGCGCAGGTCGCGCGGTAATTCCCTCCACCTCTACCAACGACGATTCAACAAATGCGGAATATCTTGACCTACCTCTTTCCATCAGCGGCCTTTCGCAGCCTGTTGAAATACTGCTAAAACTACCTATTGGCACATCGCGGCAAACAGCATATTTGCCAGAGCTTGTCGATGTCATGGCAACCAAAAAATGGCTGGTGCATTACGCGCCGATGACAAGCGGAACAGTGCTATCCTCAAACGTTCGAGACCTCGAACAACAGCGCGCAATTTCAATGGCGCGTGGCGTGGTGGATGCAATCTCGGCTGTCGGCCGCGTTGCTCAGCGACCGCGAGATGAAGTCGCTGCCTGGCTGGCCTTATGGGTCAAGCGATATCAGATGATCTCGCAGTCCGTCGGAAGAACGATCGACCTGCAAGGTAACTTCAAACCCTCGAAAGACTCTACCGAGACCGACTCGGAAACTGCTACAACCCAGCAATCACGACCAATTTATCAACAATGGAATACTCTCGATGCTGAATTGGCAAGTCTGCTCAATCGCCTACTGCCATCAGAATCAACATTGCCATCCACAAATCCCACTGAAATCCTGACTGCCTCGACAGGAGATGAAGTGATGTTCGGAGTCGGCGATTTTGAGGGATTTGAGCCGCAACAAATCGTAGCCCTTTCAGCCACGAACCCGCCTCGCCCAATCCAGTCAATCTCAGATCGTGATCTCGGCCTGCGAACCGTCCTCATCAACCTACTCACGTTGATGATCGTGGGTGGCTTGCTAGTGTGCCTACGCCCACTCAAAAACAAGTTCATGCCAATCGTGATTCACCCAGCATTTTGGCTGGGATTGCTTGGAATCTTTGGTTTCGCGGTCGCGCCGACCTCTGTCGCCGGCGCGTTGCTGCTTGTTGCCGTAACTCTGCCGGCATTCCCCACGCATCACTAAACTCGTTTACGGCATGGTAAACTGGTAGGGGCGTGTATGCGATCGTCTGAACGACCGATCACGTGTGGATCCCGTCCTCCGGAAAACACGCAACCAAGCGAGATTGACTGCAGCATGGGAAAGCGGGCCTGCCTCCCCTACCAGCGATCGCGACAACTGAATTTGCGTCGTCCATCACGGTGCAATGTTGACCACCTTTCAATCAATGCGTATTCGAAATGAACCGTATCGCCACCCTCGTTTTGCTCCTTGCTCCTTGGTTCTCCCTGAGTGCGCAGAACGTCGAACCGTCTGCCCAACAGGCTGCTTCAGCCTTGCAGGTCAGGGAAGGCTATCGCATTGACTTAATTGCCAGCGAGCCCTTGATTACAGATCCCGTCTCCGCGCGTCTTGACCGCCGAGGTCGTCTGTGGGTCGTCGAAATGCCCGACTATCCCAGCGGTCCACTGGATGGAAATCCCCCCTCCGGGCGCATCAAAATCCTGGAGGATCGTAATCAAGATGGAACCTTTGACGAAGCGACGATCTTCGCGGATCAGTTAGTCTTTGCGACGGGTGTACAACCCTATCGTGACGGCGCCATTGTCACACTTGCTGGGCGTATTGTTTTTATGCAGGACTTGGATGACGACGGGACCGCAGACAAAACTACTGTTTGGTTCAAAGGGTTCGCGGAACAAAACCAACAACTACGCGCGAATCACCCGATGCTCGGTCCAGATGGATTGATTTATATCGCCAATGGGTTGCGTGGTGGAAAAATTGAAGCTGTTGATTCGCGATTCGATCAAAAACCAGCACCACTCGATCTTCGAGACCGCGATTTCTGCTTCGATCCTGATGGGCCCTGGTGGGGAGTGGTTGCCGGTAAAAGTCAGTTCGGCCTAACGATTGACGATTTTGGTCGTCGCATCGGATGTAGCAATCGGAATCCGGCCATGATGACTCCGCTTACCTTGCAGGCGGTCGATCGTGATCCGTGGTTAGCGTCCCGCGATGCAATCCACAACGTCGCTTTGGCTGCCGAACAATCTCGTGTCTTCTCGCGAGCCAACGCTTGGACAACAAGCAACCTTCACTCCGGCCAATTCAGTGCTGCCTGTGGGGTTTTGGCTGCTGGGATGGAAGATGACTCGGGCGAGTGGCTGCTGGCTTGTGAACCGACTGCGTACTTGGTGCAACGGCAACGAATGGACCGCAGCGAAAGTGTCTGGAACTCTCATCGCGAAGAAACGGAACAAGAGTTCTTATCCTCCAGTAACACCTGGTTTCGGCCAGTGGATGCCACCGTGGGAACCGGTCAATCCGTCATCGTGGTCGACATGGCACGAGCTGTTATCGAACATCCTGATTTCATGCCAATTGAATTGAAGTCACGACCTGATCAAATGGACGGCCGCAATCTCGGTCGAATCTGGAAGATCACACCACTGAAAACCGAGGAATCCGAGCAACGTTTAGATCGACTTGATCAAGCGTTTCAATGGCTCAACTCAAACTCACCATGGCAGCGACAAGTTGCTAGCCAAATGATCTTGGAATCAAAGGATGTAGTCGAAGTTCCGTTACGTTCCATCATGCAATCGCAAGACTCGGTCCGTGGCCAGGCTCGCGCCGCTTGGATTTTGCATCGTCGTGGCAGCTTGCTTCCAGCAGACACGGATTCCCTCGCCAAATCACCCCATGCTCGGCTTCGCGCGTTGGCAATCGATTTATCAAGTGAGCTCGACCATGGAATCGCCTTGGCTAGCCGTTTAAGTTCAGACTCTGATCCATTGGTGCTTCGCGCCGCCGCCGCATCTCTCGCAGGCAATTCTGACCATCCGAATCAACGCATTGATGGAATGGCGGCGATCGCCCGCGCAACAAATGACTCATGGACGGTGAAAATATTGGGGACCGTCGATCCAGCCTTATTGCAAGGTTTGGCGGCCAAACTCGCCCTAGCTGACTTCCGTCACCCAAAGTTGCTCAATCACCTCATCCAGCGGATTTCGCTTGATGATCCCAAAGCAGCAGCAACGGCCATCGCCCGACGACTCGAGAGTCAGACGCTAAAAACATCGAAAGACGCGACGACCGCAACTAACGAATTGCTGGATTGTTTGGAATCTTGGCTTGTCGGAACTAAACGTGGACGTCGCTCTCCAAAACAAGTCCTTTCAATGCTTGATGACACAGATCGAATGGTTCTCATCACAGCATTCAAGGCAACGGGTGAGGTGGTCATTGACACCTCGTTACCACCGGAATCGCGGGCTCGAGCAATCAGCATCGCCGATGAGACAGGATACCTTCCAAAACAAGTAGAAGACTTGCTAGATGCTGATACACCACCCCCGGTCCGCGTCGCGATCCTTCCGATTCTCTTGCAGCAAGACCCCCAGGCAACGCGAGAATACTTGATCAAGAAACTGACGGGAATGAGTGTTTCCCTCCGATCCGCAACGGTGGCCGCATGCAGTCGTTCAGCCGATGACACCCTTTGGCTGCTGACAAAGATCGAGGGTGGTGCAATTCCTAAGACGGTAATCGATCCAGCCACCGCAAAACGTTTTCGTCAGCATGCAAACCCCGAGATCCGCAAACTGGCGAACAGTTTATTGCGATCTGCACCCAATCGCGTTGCTGTGTTGCAGCGCTATTCCGTTTCAGCGACACAACTTGGTGATGCAAAACTTGGTAAGAAGTTATTCATAGACCATTGTTCTGCTTGTCACCGGATTGATGGACAAGGGACCAACGTCGGACCAGACATCAGTGACACCCGCACAAAAACCGCCGGATCATTACTCACTTCAATCTTGGATCCCAACGCCGCCATCGATGCTTCATACATTCAATACAGCGTCTTGACACTCGACGGACGAGTGTTGGATGGATTGCTAATCGATGAATCCTCCGAATCCGTCACGCTTCAACAAAAGGGTGGTGAACGGGTGACCGTTCCTCGCCAAGACATCGACAGGATGCAAGCTCCGGGAATTTCATTGATGCCCGAAGGCTTCGAACAAACCATGGACACCAATGCAATGTCGCATCTTCTGGCTTACCTAAAGAATTGGCGATATCTGAAGACTCGCATTCCGGGGACTCTTCCCACACCACAGAACAATCCCTAGTTGGTTTTGTGCAGGACTGGCCGAAGTATGGATTCCCCGAAAACATGCCGATACGAGGCCGGCGATTTCCCACAATCGACGCCTCAGCGACCGCGACCACCTTTGTTCACTGTCTGAACCGCTTTAATGACCAAAGATGATGACACGACGTATTAACCTTCTGATCACCGCTGTTTTCCTCGGAGCATGGTCGCAGGCCTGCCCTGCCCAGTCTGCCAAGTTCGATCAGATTGCGAGCATTCTCGGTAAACACTGCCTACACTGTCACAATGACATCGATCAAGAAGGTGATTTCTCGCTGGAGACTGAAGACTCACTCATTGAGAGCGGCTACGTCCATCCAGGTGACGCGGAAAACAGCGAACTGTTGCACGTGATTTCTGTTGTCGATGGAGCGTCACCATCGATGCCAAAAAACGGCGAACCGCTTACCAGCGAAGACGTGAATCTAATCGCGGCTTGGATCGATGCCGGCGCCGAATGGCCCAAGGGATTCAGCATCAGTGATGCAGTAGAGAACTTTGATTGGTGGTCATTCCAGCCGGTACGAAAACCGGAACCTCCAGGCATTCAGTCGGACTGGGCACGCACTCCGATCGATCTATTCATTACCGCCAAACACCGTGAACTCGGACTCACCCATTCGCCAATGGCTGACCGCCGAACACTGATCCGGCGATTGACATACGACCTTACGGGCTTGCCACCAACACCCGCAGAGACGGAAGCGTTTATCCAAGATTCCTCTGACCAGGCATACGAAAACTTAGTCGATCGATTGCTTGATTCACGCCACTATGGGGAACACTGGGCACGCCATTGGCTTGATGTTGTGAAATATGCTGACACCTGCGGTTATGACAAAGACAAATTAAGGCCCAACGCCTGGCCCTATCGTGACTATGTGATCCGCAGCTTTAATGATGACAAAACGTACGCTCGTTTTGTCAAAGAACAAATCGCAGGGGATGCGATGTTCCCTGATGAAGCGGATGGCATCCTTGGACTTGGCTTTCTTGCATCCGGTCCGTGGGACTTTATCGGACACGTCGAAGTACCGGAAACCAAACTAGATGGAAAGGTCGCAAGAAATCTGGACCGCGACGAAATGGTCAGCAACACGCTGAATACTTTTTGTAGCGTGACGGTTCAATGCGCCCGTTGCCACAACCACAAGTTCGATCCTTTCACCCAAGAGCACTACTACAGTCTGCAAGCTTTGTTCGCGGCCGTTGATCGTGCTGACCGTCCCTATGACTTGGATCCTCAGGTAGAACAACAAAGATCTGAATTACAGGCCAGCCTAAAGAAAGCCCAACAGCAACTCAAAAAACTGGACGAGCAAATTTCCGAAGCAGGTGGTCCAAATTTGGTTGGCCTAGACAAAGAAATTCAAACGTTGTCAGCGAAGGCGGGTGTTCAAAAATCAGCAGCGTTTGGATACCACAGTTCAATCGCATCCTCCCCCGATACGACGAAGTGGGTGGAAATTAATTTGGGCCGGCCTGTGCTGATTGATCAAGTCATTTTGCATGCGGCACATGACGAATTTGGGGATATCGGTGCAGGGTTCGGGTTTCCCAGTCGTTACCAAATTGAACTGGGTTCTAATTCGGACGACCAGGAAACTTGGAGAACACTTTACAAGTCGCCAAGTGATGAGCCAAACCCTGGATTAACACCGGTTGTTCTGAAAACCGGTGGTCAAACGATCCGTACTATTCGTGTCACTGCGACAAAACTGGCGGAACGACGTAATGATTACATCATGGCCCTAGCCGAAGTGGAGGTCATCGATTCAAAGGGAAACAATGTCGCCGCGGACGCAACCGTTCGTGCACTTGATTCAATCGAAGCCCCTGTTCGTTGGGGGAAAACGAATTTGGTCGATTCTGATTGGGCCCGCTCGGCCGATCCGAAATCTGAACAACGACTCAGCAAAATTCAGCGAGAACGAAATGAAATCTGGATGCGGATCAACACACCCGAGCGGCAACAAGAACGCAAAATACTGGACGAGCGAATCGCCAAGCTAAAGCAAGAAATCGACAAGCTTCCGCAGGGACGGATGGTTTACGCGGCTGCGACCGAATTTAAACCGCAAGGAAACTTCAAACCGACTGGTGGTAAACCACGACCAATTTTCGTTCTTCACCGCGGAGAGATTCAACAACCTCGAGGTGCTGCCGACCCTGGCCTGCTTCCCTTATCAGCTGATGAAGCATGGCAGATTTCCAGCAATTCCGAAGCGGAACGGCGAAGCAAACTCGCAGAGTGGTTAACGCGACGTGACCATCCACTCGTGTGGCGATCGATTGTCAATCGAATCTGGCAATACCATTTTGGCGAAGGCATCGTTTCGACACCCAATGACTTCGGACGTATGGGTGCACTCCCTACCCACCCCAAACTGCTCGACTGGCTAGCAGCCGAATTTCGCGACGGTGGCCAATCCTTTAAGCAGCTGCACCGCTTAATTGTCACAAGCAGCGTTTATCGGCAAGCATCAGGCCATCACGATCAAAACGCAGCTGTCGATAACGACAACCGCTATCTGTGGAGAATGAATCGTCGTCGATTAACGGCCGAGGAAATCCGGGATTCGATTCTTTCGGCCAGCGGACGCCTGAACCTAGACATGGGTGGCCCCGGCTTCTATCTCTTTGAATTGGAAAAAACAGCTCATTCACCGCATTACGAGTATCACAAATTCGATCCAACCGATCCGAAATCACATCGACGCAGCATTTATCGTTTCATTGTACGATCACAGCCCGATCCCTATATGACCACCCTGGATTGCGCTGATTCGTCACAAAGCACACCCAAGCGACTCGAAACCCTCACTTCTTTGCAGGCACTCTCGTTACTCAACAATCGCTTTAACCTGGAAATGTCAAAGCAATTTTCACGACGAATCAAAGATCATAGTGACGACCAACGGGATCAAATTTCTTACGCGTTTCAGCTTGTCACCGCACGTAAACCGAATGCTTTTGAATTAGATCACCTCAACGATTACGCCAACACGCATGGCTTGGAGAATCTCTGCCGCGTCCTATTCAATCTCAGCGAATTTGTCTTCATCGACTGACACATACCGTTTTGAAGCGTCCCGGAATCTCTCGCACATAATGTTTTTATCATGCCCTCGCTGAATCGAAGAGCCTTTGCTACCGGCAGCTTTGCCAATCTTGCTTTGGCAACCATGCTTCATGGCGACGCTCAAGCTACCCCAGCATTGCAAACGCTTCACCATCCGCCAAAAGCGCGACGTGTGATCCAATTGTTCATGGGTGGTGCCGCAAGTCATTTAGATCTTTGGGACCACAAGCCGATGTTGGAGAAACACCATGGTGAACCATCCGACTTTGGTGAACATGTAGAAGCATTCCAGAATGGCTTGGGCCCCTGGATGAAATCACCATTCAAATTTTCCCCTCACGGGGAAACGGGAAAGATGATCTCAGAGGTTGTCGAACCACTTGGGAAATGCATTGACGACCTTGCATTTGTACACAACATGGTCGGCAAAACGGGTGTCCATTCCCAAGCGACCTACTTGCAGGCCACTGGGTTTCAACGCCCGGGTTTTCCAGGTATGGGATCTTGGGTCAGTTACGCATTAGGCGCGATCAACGAGAACCTGCCAACATTTGTCGTCTTGCCTGATCACCGCGGGTTCGCCAGTAACGGCCCGAAGAATTGGGGCGCGGGATTTTTACCAGCCAGTAGTCAAGGAACAGCGATTTTCCCCCAACGTGAAAATCCGATCGAGGACCTTTTGCCAAAGTCTGACTTTGTTACCCCTCAGTCTGATGAACAGGGCCTGCGCTTACTGACCGAATTGAATCGCGCGCATCAGCAGCAGCGAATCAGCGATTCGCGGTTGGAGTCCAGAATTCGTTCCTATGAACTCGCCGCCAAGATGCAGTTGAGCGCGCCCGCGGCACTCGATTTATCTGAAGAATCTCCGCACACCCTGAAGATGTATGGTTTGGATCGCGCGGGACGAACCTATCCGGATCAGATCAATGCAGACGAAGAAGTGGAATACTTCGGCCGCAAGTGTCTGATCGCACGACGATTGATCGAGCGAGGTGTCCGATTCGTGCAGATTTGGTCGGGCAATGATAACAGCTTTCCCAGACGCAACTGGGATTCCCACGAAGACATCAGTCGTGATCACGGACCGCTGGCCCGTGGCATGGCTGTCGGCACCGCGGCGCTCATCCAAGATCTCAAGCAACGCGGATTGCTGAAAGACACGATTGTTCTTTGGACGACGGAATTCGGAAGAATGCCCAGTACTCAAGGAAGCAAGGGTCGTGATCACAATCCATATGTCTTTACAAATTGGATGTGTGGCGGTGGTATCAAGCCAGGTGTGACCTATGGACCTTCCGACCAATGGGGCTATAAACCACTTGATAGAAATCGGCCAACTCAAGTTTACGACATTCACGCAACCATTCTGCACTTGCTTGGCATTCAGCACGAACGACTAACCGTACGGCACAATGGAATCGATCGTCGACTGACCGATGTACACGGCAACTTGATCCCCGAAATCATTGGCTAGCGTGAAAAGCAGCAGCAAGAGTTTGAAACGCTTGCGTGATTGATGAGCCTGAAAGCCCAATCGATACTCCAGGAGAAATCGCGATGGATCGACTTCGTATGGCATTAATCGGCGGTGGAGGCGCAGGCTTCATTGGAAAAGTTCACGCCACCGCAGCAACGCTTGATCGACAGGCTGAATTAGTTGCCGGCGCGCTTTCTTCGAATCCTGAAAAAGCGAAGTCAGCAGCGATTCCATTTGGAATCGCACCCGAACGTGCTTATGAATCCTATGATGCTCTACTCGAATCAGAATCCCGTCGAGATCAGCACGATCGAGCTGATTTCGTCTCGATCGCCACGCCCAATCACACGCACTTTGAAATTGCCAGCGCGGCATTAAGAGCAGGCTTTCATGTTGTATGCGATAAGCCGATGACAACCACATTAAAGGATGCCCAAGAACTGGTCGAGTTGGCTGAAAGCAGCGACCGCGTTTTTGCCCTGACACATAATTATTCTGGATATCCCTTGATGCGTCAGGCGCGTGAGATGGTTGCCGCCGGCGAAATTGGCGATGTCATAGCGGTACGTGTCAGCTATGCGCAAGGCTGGATGCACGGCGTCGATCCGACCGCTACTCCCTCCCGCGGTGCCTGGAAATCCGATCCCGAGAAAAATGGACCCGGTGGTTCCCTCGGCGACGTCGGTACCCATGCCTTTCACTTGGCTTCCTTTGTCAGCGGACTGGAGCCCAGAACGTTGCTTAGCCAGATGAATTCGTACTCACACCATCATCAACTGGATGACTACGGACACGCAGTCATACGATACGACAATGATGCAACCGGCTTGGTAACCTGGAGCCAGGTGACCCACGGACGGCTCAATGATCTGTCCATCGAAGTAGACGGTACGCGTGCCGCCTTAAGTTGGCAACAAGAATCCCCAAACCAGTTGTTTGTGCGATCGCTAGGAAAACCAACTCAGATTTACGAACGCAACCCAAACGCAGGCTACTCGTCACCCGCTGCCATCGCGGCCTGCCGTCTTCCCGGTGGACATCCCGAAGCGTTCTTCGAAGCATTTGCGAACGTCTATCGTGACGCGTTCGCTGACATGAGACGTGTCAATGCAGGTCAACCTACGCCCCTAGAACCCAAACTTTACCCCACTGTGCATGATGGTATGCAGGGAGTTCGTTTCTTAACCCGATGTCTCGAGAGCCATCAACAAGATTCCCGCTGGCAAACGTGGTGACACGTTCACTCAATCGCTTGGTACATGTACCACGATTGCTTTCGGACCCCATGCGGGTTTTCGGCGGATGGCAGTGTCCGCAATCCTAGTTTCAATCCACCTTCATCAGGGTGATCGATCCATCGATGATAATGAAACGATTCGATCCAGGGCATTTGCTTCACCCGTTGCATCGCAAAGGAAAGTGACTCAGCTTGGAAATGCTGCGCTCGCTCGCTGTAATCCTTCGTATGAAATCCCTGCTCGCTCAGCAAGACGGTTCGCATCTCCCCTCCCGCACCTCGCATTGCCGACTGCTGCATAAACTCCCCCAATACCTGTAAATTCTGGATCGTGATGTAGGGAGCGTCCAAATCATCGCGCACATCACGATCACTCCATGCGACAGTCGAAAACAGACTTTGCGGATAAGGATGATAAGCAACACCCCAATTAAAATCTCCTTCCATATCGCTATATCGCTGCAGTGTTTCAAGCACCTCCCGGGGTGATAACCTCTGCCATCGTCCATCATCCGGAATGTTCCAGTGATGTGTCAGTGACGCAAACACCGTTGCTTCAGGATTGTACTGGCGGGCGGCTTGAGAGATCATTCGCATCGACCGGTAATAGGATTCCATCACAACACCGCGTGGCTGCTCACCCATGTTGGTCCAGACCGTGTGAAAATCGATCTCGTTATGCGCGATCCAATGCGTAATCCCACCCGGCGATTGAGAAGCATCCCTGTATCGTCGAGCGATCCGATCAAGAACATTCGCGTACACGTGTAATCCATTCACTGATGTCAGCGGGGGCATCGCATAGATCCCCCCATCTGCCTCGGAATGCACCAAAGGTGATTGGTTCTGCACATGCTTGCTTCGAGGAATTAACAAGATTGCAGACACCACCATCTCGTGCTGCCGAGCGAACTCCATCAATCGGTCGTAATACGCAAACGGTCGCGAGTCAAAATAGGCTGCGGCGCCCGTGCCATCATCTATTCGCTCACGCCCTACCCCACCCTGCCCCACATCATCTTGGTAACTGACGAAAGAATTCAACACGATATTGATCGTAATCGCGTGGACACCAAGCTCGGGTAACTCATCAAGCGGCCCACTCAATCCAATGCCTCCCAACCCCTTCTGCGACTTAGGGCGAAAACGATTGACGGACGACCGTTTCAAATCACTCATCACAACTGTCGGAAAGTGTCGCGCTGTTAGATATTCTGGGCGACCCCGTGTCTCGTCGGACTGGCTCAATCGCCAACCGCTGTGTAAACGGTCACGGCCATTCTCAAATCGTGGCACCAAGAAAGTGAACCGCGGTCCATCAATGGTTGGCATGTCCAGATGCTGCAACCCGTCGGCCGCAATTGAGATCGAAGGTGGATATTCGAAAAGCTGCAGGGAGTGCAATATCCCCGGCTTTAACATTTCAGGCTTTAATATCTCGCCGGAAATTTGAATCTCTTCCAAGCTGACAACCACTTGGTCAATCGTCGCTCCAAACTCAGATTTAACGTATTTTTGAATCAATTGATCATTGACCAATTTTGATTGCCGGATTGAATCGGCTTTAAGCAACTGCTGTCTCTCTTGGTCGGTCGGCTTTCTTAATTCGATTTGTCGTAGTCGAAGCGAAACTCCAGCCCGCCGCCCAAAGTCGAGCCTAAGCAGATGTACCGCAGGCCGAATCGGCTTTCGAGTCAAGCGGCGCAGATTGGCAGCATAACTTTGCCAACCTTCTGCCTGGTTCAAATCTGGCAGATCCAATCGCGTAGCTTCGGTGATTGGCGGGCCCAAAAAAGCGGAGGGTTGCTCGATCGTCTCCACCGCAAAATACTCAAATGCAACAACGTGATCTCCACTCTCGGCTAAATTCGCTGAACATTTCCAGACAACGTAGGGGTCCTGTCCTGTCGTGACGAGTTGAATCTCCTGACCCTCGGTAGAGATCGAAACATCGTTCGAATGAACAATGGACATGGATGTTTCACCAAGGGCAACGCTGACCAACGCGAACACCAACGAAGCGGAGACGCACAATCTGTTCAGAACGGGTATGCTGATTTTGCTGAACATCGCCATCTTGAAATAAAGGACACTTTGAGCGTGAAGAAACAGGAACGCGCTGACATCATTCGCCAGCGGCTCGACGAACTTTATCCCGATCCGCCGATCCCCTTGGACCACTGCAATGACTTCACTTTGCTGGTTGCTGTCTTACTGAGCGCCCAGTGTACCGACAAAAAGGTAAACGAGGTCACACCGCAACTCTTCTTACTTGCACCAAACCCGGTGAAAATGCAGAGGCTTGGCGCCCAGCGAATTCTTGACATCATTCGCCCCCTCGGCCTTTCAAAGCAAAAAGCAAAAAACATCGCATTGCTCTCCGCTCAATTAATCGATGAACACGGGGGAGAGGTTCCGGCAAGTTTCGCTGCGTTAGAATCGCTCCCAGGTGTTGGCCATAAAACGGCTAGCGTGGTGATGGCACAAGCGTTTGGTGTTCCCGCTTTCCCCGTCGACACCCACATCCATCGGTTGGCCCAGAGATGGGGACTAACCAATGGTCAAAACGTTTCGAAAACCGAAGCCGATTTGAAAAAAGTGTTTCCTGAGGAAAGCTGGAATAAATTGCATCTGCAGATCATTTTTTTTGGCCGAGAATACTGTAGCGCCCGCGGTTGCGATGGGACCGTTTGTGAATTGTGCCGCACACTTTATCCGCGCCGCAGAAAGCCAGTGGTCCACCAAAAAGCCTAGGCATCTCCGCCGCTGTTTCAGCCAAACAAGAACTCCACGGTACGGTACATCTGAGACACAGTGGCTTCGGGAGCAGTATGACCAATCCTTATGAAACGCCTTCTGATCCTGAATCTGAAGCGACCCTCATAAATGGTGGATCGCGGCTGGGTATCGAGTTTACCTCCGACTGGTCGCCGCATGGCTTACACCAGCGGCGAAAGCACTGGCGACACCGCTTGCTGGACATTAGCTTCGCATTGTTTTCGTTGCTTTGGCTTGCGTCACTTTTCATCGCCACCGGTAGTCCCTATGCCGGTATTTTCTGCATCCTGACGCCGACTTGGGTTCTACTCAGCGTTACCTGGTTTTCGAATCTCAGTTTCCGAAATGGTCGGTCATTTCAGCGAAAACACCGTGGCTTGGCGGGAATCATTCACGGTCGGATTGATGCCGGGCGTATTGTAATCCATGGCCCGGCGGTCAGCGTCGCAACACGAATCCGACATTGTCCAAGGTGCAAGATTTCACGCACGCAAGCAATGCTTCAACTACCTGGATTCGAAACAACCCTGCCGATTGTTAAGCAAGATATCACAAGTAGCTGGTCGACATCTGCTCATCCCGCTGACGTCACGCAGACCGAACTGATGAATGATCTTTGCAAGGAACCGAATGCCATCGGGACCGAAGATACGTTGCAAGGAGCTGACCTCCGCTCGCTTCCCTGTTGGCGTATCTGGAAATGGTCTGGATGGATGTTGATTAGCCTGGGGATCGTAGTTCTATCCATCGCGGTTTATCAGACGAACTCACTTCCTACTTGGATACTGAATCCACCTGGACACTACCGCCTTGGCAAGACAGACAGCCTGCGAGCGGCCGGTGCTATAGTCACCACCCTCATGGGCGTTGGATTTTTGGGTGCCGGTTTTTGGCAGTGGTCACGAACTTGGCGACGGTTGGGGCGGTACGCCGTTATGGTGTATCCCGATCGCATTTCCATTTCCCACAAGAAACTGATTTTCTCGTATCACGATACAGCGTTAAAACATTTCCGTTGGACCGCTGTGGGGTTGATCGTCCGCGACGCTGGACGCCAAGTTCGGTTTGCAATTCCAGCCCGTTGGTTTGACGAGGAAAGCCAGCAATTGCTACATAACTGGTATGGGCGTTCGTCTGAACCCCCACCGCAATCACTTTATGTGGGTCCGATGATTTAGTGCTCAAGTAGGTTCGTACCCGGCATTGAGCACCAAGTTATCGCGGTGAACTACACTTTCATAAGGGCGGTGCCCTAGGATCTCACTGATCCTCTCACTGGGTTGACCCTGTATTTTCTCAACTTCACTCGATGGATAATTGCAAAGACCGCGAGCGATCTCTTGCCCGTTTGGATCATGCAGCGACACGACACTTCCACGCTGAAATGAACCGTTCACGCTCACAATACCGATTGCCAATAAGCTACCACCCTGCTGGCAAACCGCCTGGGTTGCACCGGTATCAAGATTCAAGCTGCCAGCGACTCGGGCTGCCGATCCAATCCAGCGGCGACGCCCCCGAATCGTTTTATTGTTGGGCAAAAAAATCGTCCCGATATCAACTTCTGAGAATATTTTGTCCAGCACATCATCGTCACGTCCGGGCGCAATGATGGTCGCCTGCCCATGCGCCGTCGCAACTTGAGCCGCTTCTAATTTGCTGGCCATGCCGCCTTTACTGTGAGCCGAATTGTGATCTTGCGCATATCCTAGAATCTGATCGCCAATGGTTTCAACTATCGAAATACGACTGCTGCCTGGGTTCTCTGGTGACCCGTCGTACAACCCGTCTACATCTGACAGAATGATTAACATCGCATCATTCAACAGACCGGCTACTTGTGCTGCCAAACGGTCATTGTCACCAAAGGTTGTCATCAGTTCTGAAACCGCGACTGAATCATTCTCATTGACGATGCCAATCGCTCCGAAAGCATGAATCTGATTCAACGCATTGCGGACGTGGAGGTAGGCACTGCGGCGACGCAGGTCAGCGGCAGTAAGCAGAACTTGGGCGACGTGCCGTCCGGATTTCGACATCGCGTTCTCATAAGCCTGGATGAGATCGGTTTGTCCGACCGCGGCGATCGCTTGTAACTGTGCCAATCCAGAGGGTCGCTGATCCAAACCGAGCTTTCCCAGGCCAGCTCCCACAGCACCGCTGCTGACCATCAACGTCTGCCGGCCAGTATCAGCGATTCTCGCCAATTGAGCGGACAAAAGTTCAATCCGCCGATGGTCCAGCTTCCCCTCCGCATCGGTCACGACGCGGGTTCCCACCTTGACCACAACGCTGCGGGCACTCTCGATCGCCCTGCGTCGTGCCTCCAATGGGTCAGTTATCGAAGTCATGGTAAAATCAGAGAAATTGGGATCAAAAAAATCGTTTCAGCCAGATCACGCCGAAATTGCGGGCATCCAGGGAAATAACCAAGCTCCAAGCGTGATCGAATTGTCAGGGGGAATCGACGAGTGTGGAAGCCCGCTGTACAAAACAGGCGGATTTTGCGTCGTGTACGCCATCGTCCTCTTCCGATGATACCTCTCCCCCGATGATGACTTAGGGATACCCATCGCTATGAGCGAATTACATCACGAATGTGGTGTGGCAGCGATCTACCACCTGTCCGGACGCGGCAGGAGCCCGATCTGCACGTCTGACGGCCCTCGGCACATTTCTCAACTGTTGCCACGGATGCTGCTAGACATCCAGAATCGTGGTCAACTGGCTGCCGGGA
This sequence comes from Rubripirellula sp., assembly GCA_029213145.1. Taxonomy (GTDB): domain Bacteria; phylum Planctomycetota; class Planctomycetia; order Pirellulales; family Pirellulaceae; genus Rubripirellula. The sequence continues at coordinate 36,724 of JARGNK010000022.1, forward strand.
TGACCACTTACGATCCTGACCGCCCTGGATTACTAAAAACTCGTAAGGATGTCGGAACGGTTACCGAGGTGTTTCGGCTGAACCATCGTGCCAAAGCCGAAGCACTGATGCGGAATTATGCCGGCCGGGCAGCGATTGGCCACGTTCGATATGCAACTTGTGGTCAAGACGATCGCTCTTACGCACAACCGTTCAATCGCAAACATATCCATAAACGAAAATGGTTTAGTTTTTGTTTCAACGGTCAATTGTCAAATTACGGCCTGCTGAAGGAGCGATTACTCGCTGACGGCGATCACCATTTAGCGCTTGATACCGATACAGAAATCATCCTGCACGAGTTCGCGCGGCTATTAAGTCAGTCACAGAAGCGACTGGACTGGGTCGATGTGCTGCGGGAAACGGCTCGTGGCTTCGATGGTGCGTACAGCCTGGCACTGCTAACTGCCGAAGGCGAAATGATCGTCGCCCGCGACCCACTGGGCATCAAACCAATGTGTTACGTACACGAAGGGCCGCTGTTTGCAGCGGCCAGTGAAAGTGTGGCTTTATTGAATCTCGGCTTTGGAAGCGATCAGATCAAATCGTTGCCGCCCGGTAACGCAATCATCATCAATCCAAAGACCGGATTCAGAATGGAGCGGTTCGCGCCAGAATCCAAACCAGCGCATTGTTTCTTCGAGTGGATTTACTTCGCCAATGTTGCCAGCACCCTGGATGACCGCAGCGTCTACCTAAGTCGAACCAAGTTGGGCGAGGAATTGGCGCGAGCCGAGCGAGAATATGGCCGAGTCGATTTGAACCCTGAGAACACGATCATCGTGCCGGTTCCCGATACTAGTAAAGCGGCTGCCGACTCGATGGCATTTGAGCTGGCGATTCCTTCCCGAGAGGGTCTCATCCGCAATCGTTACGCAGGTCGCACATTTATCGAAGCGGGACGAGCACGCAAGGCAAAGGCTGCCACGAAATACACTCCGCTGCGAGATGTATTGAAAGACAAAACCGTAATCCTGGTCGAAGATTCGATCGTTCGCAGTACGACGATGAATGTACTGCTGGATCGAATCCGAGATGTGGGTGGTGCGAAAGAGATTCACGTTCGGGTCGCTTGCCCACCGATCATCGCGCCATGCTTTTACGGCATCGACATGAGTACGATTGATCAGCTTATCGCGCCCAAGTATTTCACCCATGAAGGTTGCGTGACGGCTGATGCTCAGCAACGCTTGGCCGACGACCTCGGTGCCGACTCATTGCGATACTTACCCGTTGAAGCGATCGCCCGTGCGATTGGCAAACCAGCTGATCACCTTTGTCAGGGTTGCATCACTGGCAAATATCCGACACCCTGTGGTCAACACCTCTACCAAATTGCTCTCGATAATCGTGGTACCAAGCTAGACAGCAAACGCACGTACGAACAGTTGGCGGCTGCGATGAGCTCCAGCTAACCACGTGATTGCCCTCGCAACAAAAAAATAACGCAAGTCATCAAACGTTGACTAACAAAGATACTGCGTTGGAAACCGACTGAAACAATTCATCTGACAGATTTTAAAGCGCATTCAGCGCTTTCAGAATCATTGCGTCCGCGATTTGTTCCGCGTTTCGTCGATCGAAATCACCCGTGGCGAGCAAGACCTGCCAAGTCTGGGATTTTTGTTCACTGACCAGGGCGACGTAGATGGCCAACGGGTGATCGCGTGGTGGATCCGTGGGCAATGCGGCGGTCAACGCGATTCCAACCGGAACACCCTTCTTATCATCGGCTAACCTACCGGCCCGTTGATTCGCCATCGCGGCCAACGCAATCGCTGTTTCTTCGCTAACGCTAGGCGAATCAAGCTTGCGACCCAAAAACTCGCGTGCGGATCTGCGTGAGTAAGGAACAGTCGCTTCGACAAAGTACTTGGAAGCTCCCGCCCGACAGAAACATTTTGCGATCGCTCCACTACCCCCACCAGTGGCGACGAGCGATATTCGGACATTCAGGTCGCCGAGCCTTTTCAAGGCGAAGCCCCAATCTTGTCCGTTTTCCAACAGTTCCCGAGCGTCTTGTTGAATCATGCGTCCGGCCTACCCACACCACCCGACCGACAACGTAAACTGATATCTCTTCATTCCGTCTTCCTCTTTCTAGTCTGAACCAATGAGTGTTGTTTTAGCATTCGATCAAGGCACCACCAGCTCACGAGCTATCGTTTTCGACCACTCAGGGTCGATCGTCGGTATGGCCCAGCAGGAATTCACCCAGCATTATCCAAAACCCGGCTGGGTGGAACACGATGCCAATGAAATCTGGCAATCTCAAATTGAGGTCGCGCGGCAGGTAATGACTCAATGCAGTCTGAATGCCGAAGACATCGCAGCCATCGGTATCACAAATCAGAGAGAAACAACGGTCATCTGGGATAGGGCTACGGGTCAACCGATTCATCACGCAATCGTTTGGCAAGATCGTCGTACCGCCGAGTTCTGCGAATCACTCAAGAACGCAGGACACACGGAATTGGTTCAGCAAAAGACTGGCCTGCTAATCGATTCCTACTTTTCGGGCACCAAAATCCACTGGTTGCTGGAGAACGTGCCGGGAGCCCGAGAGCGCGCGGAACGTGGTGAACTAGCTTTCGGAACCATCGATAGTTGGCTGTTTTGGAATCTCACAGGGGGACGCCTGCACGCCACAGACGCGACCAACGCATCGCGAACGATGTTGCTGAATTTGGCAACCGGTCAATGGGATGATGAAATGTTGTCGATCCTCAATATTCCACGTTCTCTATTACCCGAGGTCCTCCCTTCCAGTGCAATCTACGGCGCGTCGGATCCCGAGCTATTAGGCGGTGCTATTCAACTTGGTGGTGCCGCTGGCGATCAACAAGCGGCCTTGTTCGGTCAAAACTGCACGAAACATGGGATGGCAAAAAACACCTATGGGACCGGGTGTTTCATGTTGATGAACATTGGCGAACAACCGCAGCAGTCGAAAAATCAGCTCCTCACCTCGATCGCCTGCAGTCTTCCCGACCGGCGAGAGTATCTCCTGGAAGGGAGCGTCTTCATCGGTGGTGCCGCAGTCCAGTGGCTGAGGGACGAGTTGGGCATCATCGAGTCTGCGTCCGAAATCGAAACCTTGGCAGCCAGTGTCCCTGACAGCGACGGTGTCTATATGGTTCCCGCGTTTGCCGGTCTCGGCGCCCCTCACTGGGACTCTTACGCCCGCGGAACAATTGTTGGCCTCACCCGGGGTACAAGTCGCGGCCATCTGGCACGGGCTGCACTGGAAGGGATCGCTTTCCAGGTCGCGGATGTACTCGATGCGATGAAACAGGACTCAGGCATTCCCATTCAACAACTTCGTGTCGATGGCGGTGCCTCGGCGAACAACTTATTGATGCAATTCCAAGCGGACATCATGCAAGTCCCTGTTGTCCGTCCCAAGGTGATCGAAACCACAGCCAGCGGTGCAGCTTACCTGGCAGGACTCGCCGTTGGTTTCTGGGATGATATTGAAGAGATCTCTTCAATTTGGCAAACCGACCGAGTATTCGAGCCAACCATGAGCATTGACGAAGTCACTAGCCGGCGCAAGCGTTGGATCAAGGCACTCGACCGCGCACGACACTGGGACCTGGATACGTGAGTTCTGATTGCATGAATCGTGCTGCTCACGAAGCACGAATTCGCGAACGCACTAAACCTTGGGACATCGTGGTAATCGGAGGCGGCGCGACCGGTGCTGCCATCGCGATGGATGCCGCCACGCGAAACCTCGACATCCTGCTATTGGAACAAGCTGATTTCGGAAACGGCACGTCGAGCCGAAGCACGAAATTAGTTCATGGTGGTGTTCGGTATCTGCGCCAAGGTAATCTCACGCTCGTCCGTGACGCGCTGCGGGAACGAACCATACTTCGCAAAAATGCGCCACACCTCGTGCACGACATCCCATTTTTGATTCCCTGTGAGAATTTGTGGCAACGAATTTTCTACGGTTTGGGATTAAAGCTCTACGACTTTCTGGCGGTCCGGGATTGCTTCGGCAAATCAAAAGGAGTGAATTCAGAGAAGGCACTCGAACTGGTGTCGTCACTCCGTCCGGATCGAACTGCCAGTGGTGTGGTTTATCATGACGGACAGTTTGATGATGCCCGATTGTTGATCAACATGCTGCAAACGGCAGCTGAGCATCATGCGAGTCTTATGAATTACATTTCGGTCGAAGGATTTCTTTACGACAATCAATCAAAGGTCTCGGGTGTAATTGCCGTCGACCAAGAATCACTCGAGACACTTCATATCGAGGCCTCCTGTGTCATCAATGCCGCAGGCCCGTTTTGCGATCAAGTGCGACAGCTTGATCAGCCGAAGTGTCAGCCGATGATTGCGCCGAGCCAGGGAATCCATCTCGTTTTGCCGCGCACTTTCCTACCTGGGCGGACAGCGATGATCGTGCCCAAAACTTCCGATGGCCGAGTCGTCTTCATTATTCCTTGGCACGATCGCGCGATCGTTGGCACCACCGACACGCCGATTTCGACCACAACGCTGGAACCCACCCCAACGGCAAGTGAGATCTCGTTCCTGCTGGATACCACCACCGACTACCTTTCTCCTGCCGCAAGACTCGATGACGTGCTGAGTGTTTTCACGGGAATCCGACCGCTGGTCAAAGGAGACAAATCGTCGAAAACCGCATCACTGTCCCGCGACCATGTCATTCGCGATTCCGCGACAGGCTTAATCACGATTGCAGGTGGAAAATGGACAACTGTCCGCAAGATGGCCGAAGATTGTGTTGACCACGCAATCCGAACCAGCGACCTCCGCACCACAGAATTGTGTCAAACCCAATCACTTCCGCTACACGGTGCTTCCGAGCCAATAAAACAAGACGAACGCAACTATTATGGCAGCGATCTCGCTTCAATCCGCCAGCTGGAAGCGTCACATCCTGACATGGCACAGCGTCTGACACCATCACTTTCGATTCGAGAATCCGATATCATTTGGGCGATCCGTCATGAAATGGCGAGAACCGTCGACGACGTCTTAAGCCGACGGACGCGTTCGCTACTTTTGGATTCCCGCGCGGCGGTGGCAATCGCCCCCCGAGTGGCAACGATCATGGCCGCCGAGTTGAATCGAGATACTGCATGGCAAGAGAAGCAGATTGAGCACTTCAATGCGATCGCCCAACATCATCTTCCTCCCACACAACTTCATTGACAATCAATTCCCAGGTAATTTGAATCATGCACCCCTTTGTCGCGGAATTCGTCGGTACCTTCATGCTCGTGTTGTTTGGCAATGGAGTTGTTGCCAACGTCTTACTCGCAAAGACCAAAGGGCATGACACTGGGTGGTTGGTGATTTCTGCAGGATGGGGAATCTCCGTTTTCATTGGCGCTCTTTGTTGTAACGATGTCACTGGCGCTCACATCAATCCAGCCGTGACCGTGGCAATGGCGTTAGAAGGCCGATTGGACCTCGTCTCAGCTGGCGGTTACATCGTCGCGCAGTTGATTGGAGCGTGCCTTGCGGCAATGCTCGTTTATTTATTTTATCGACAACACTTTTTGCTAACCGAAGATTCGGATGCCAAACTTGCTTGTTTCTGCACCGCGCCTGCGATCCGAAATCTTCCCCAAGCTTTCTTCTGTGAAGTGATTGGAACATTCGCGTTGATTCTGCCAATCTTTCTTATGATTGACCCCAGCCTTGTTCAAGGAGCCGAAGAGCCTTTTAAGCTTGGCCTGGGATCTATCGGTTTCCTGCCGGTTGGCCTGCTTGTATTTGGGATTGGATTATCACTTGGTGGAACGACCGGCTACGCGATCAACCCAGCACGCGATTTAGGCCCGAGGTTAGTGCATGCAATTTTGCCAATCAAAGGCAAGCGTGACAGTGACTGGTCCTACAGTTGGGTGCCAGTTGCGGGCCCGATCACCGGTGCTGTGTTGGCTGTTGCCGCCCATCGAATGCTACAACTCTTTTAAGAAATCTGTGTGATTTCATCGATTCAGCAAAGCCAATACGATCATGGCCAGGAGCGCTACTGCGATCATGGCCAACTTCCCCCAAGTAATTGGGCTCTGTGGTTTGCTCATGTCGCGCAAACGCTCGGTGAGAGAGGAATCGTTTTCCTCGGGCGGCAAGTTTGCGGACTTGGTAGCGTCGATCGCTTGACCGTCTAATATTTTCTCCAGGTCAGTGGCAACATCTGCCGCAGATTCAGGTCTCGCAGTACGTTCCTTTGTAAGCAACCAGGCGACCAACTGATCAAGATCATCAGGGATTCCTGCGACCAGGTCGAGCAATCTGGGCGGGGGCTCCTTGACATGCTTCTCAACCATCTCAAAGTACTCCACGATGTTGTAACCGTCGGTGTCTTTAAATGGTGGTCTCCCAGCCACCATTTCAAACAAGATACAACCAAGTGAATAAAGATCCGCGCGACCGTCTAGATCTTCTTCACCACAGGCCTGTTCCGGCGAAAGATATTTCGCTGTTCCGACCGTCATCCCCTCCATCGTCAAACGGCCAGCATCCAGATCTCTCGCCAAACCAAAGTCGCCAATCTTCAATCTCCCATCATCTGAGAGGAAGATATTAGCGGGCTTTAAATCACGATGGACAATGTTGTTCGCGTGCAGGTGCGATAATCCTTGACAGAGGTGTACACCACATTCAACCGCCTCTCGCCAAGGCAATTGTCGCCGCATGAAGAGCACATCGGCCAACGATCCCCATGACACCATTTCCATCGTGTAATAAAGGATTCCTTCTTCGACCCCGCAGTCAAAATAGCTGACAATGTGCTCGTTCTCGAGCTTCTGCGCGACGGCGATTTCGCGGATGAATCGTGAATGAACCTCCTCCTTGGTAACCGTCTCGGACGTCAACGTTTTCAACGCCAAGATCTCATCAGTCGCTTCATGCTGCGCTTGAAAAACAGTGCCGGCCGTGCCAGATCCCAGCACGTCAAGGATTTTATAAGGTCCAAGTTGATCGCCAACAGAGATGCTGTGACTCAACGATTCATCCCACAGATAGATTTGTTTTTCGTTTCATGCGAACAAAAACGCAGCTACCGGACCCCACTTTAGGAGTTAACCGAACCCTACACCGCATCGATTCATACCGGCGTCAGCAGAATGACTGCCGCACGCTCAGCACCCAACGGGTAGGATGCAAAAGCTACGTTGCGCTGAGCAAATTTAACCCAAAGCTCCTGACGCAAACAAGTCCCCATCAACAAGACCGTACCCAACACCCTGAGGGTACGGCCATGGGCGATTACTCTTCCATTAACCTCACTCCACGATCAGAGCAAAGCTCTCTGAATGGCTGTTGAATTCGGGTGCATACATGGACTCAATGCTCGCCATTCCACTCTGGTATTCACCTTTCAACTGCACGCGGCTTGCGTACTCAAAAACGTAAGTACCCTTAGGGAGGTAATCAATGAAGAAATGGCTCGCTGCATCACGCGTCGACTCGTAGTACGCCAATCCGTCTTGATACTTGTAGGTTGAAAGCACATTCACGGGCTCAGTACCACTGCCGCGATGATCTTTCAGATGCAAGTATTCCATATCACGATCGCTTCGTAATACGATCCTCACGACCAATTCGTCGCCGACCGCGAGAGGTCCATCAACGCGTTCCAAAACTGGCCCTCGATCGGTGATCTTGCGCACATACAACTGCTTGGTTAACTCCAAGGGTGTGCCATCGTGAGGCGTGATCTTGCTGATGTCCTCGAAATACTGCCAATGCACGCCACCCCACGCCACACCTTGATCAACTTTGGTGACGCGGATCTGACCGAGCTCTGGTTCAACTTGATCGCCAGTGTAAGTTTGCTCGTAGAATCCGGTCCCTGCTTCTACGCGGTCAGTCTCCACCTGTTTGCCCGCCAACTCAACTTGAACCAGCTCGTTAGATGCGAGCAAATCGGAACCGCGTAGCAATAGCGAATAGACAGCATCAGCCGTTGCTTTGGTGGTTTTCCAATCTCGAGTCTGTTTTTGCTTCAGCAACCACACCTTACACTCCTCAACCGACTGCTGATCATCCATGACTTCATCAAAGGCCTCGATCATCATCGCTTGAGTTTCGATCGGTGCTCGATACCACCACCACGACAACTCGGTATCGCGCCAATACATTCCCATCTCTTCGTCACTGACGCTGCGTTCCTTGATGGACCGCATGATCCCACGAGCCGCTTTGGCATCACCAAAACGCTTCAAAGCGATTGCAAGGTGGGCTTGAGATTGTCGAATCCCCAGGTCAAGCCAGTATGTTTTCGCTTGTGCGAGCCAATAGTTGACCGCTTCGCGATGTTCATCAGCAACCGGTTGATCCTCCAGAAAGAAACTTCGTCCATACAAGTACAAAGCAATCGTGCTGGAGAGATGATTCTTCTCGCGATCTGCTTTATCAATCCGTCGATAATTTTCGGTCATCCAGCCATCTAGCCGCGAGAGCGATTTCAAGGCGCTGCTTACCTCTATATCCACACCCAAATGCCGGAGTCGGCCAAATCCGGTTGTGATATAAAGCGTGATGTAGTCATTTGCCCGGCCACCAGGAAACCATGGCCAAGCCCCATCAGGCAACTGCATTTGGGTCAACTTACGCAGAACTCTGACCGTTTCCGAGTCGAGCCGATTTTGATCGAACAATATTCCGACATTCCGTCGAGCCTGACTCTCATTTTTTGCCTCTCGTACCCACGGTGTCTCTTCTAGCATCACCGTTTTGAGATCTTGGTTTTTCTCAAGTGGACTTTCCAACGCTGGTGTACCACGCCACTGCGCGAATACTCGTTCGATCTTTGGATCGCTCGCAGCGATGTGGCGAGCCAGTGAATTCGCATACAGTCGATTGAACGTCTGCTCGGAGCATTCGTGTGGATACTCCATCAGGTAGGGTAAAGCCATCACGGCGTACCAGGATGGGTTGGATGTCATTTGAACCGTCAACGACTGATGCTGCAGTGTCTCGGAATCGGCGGATTTTAGGAGTTTTTCAAAATCAAAATCCTTACTCTCTACGCCCCGAATAGGAAGCTGAATCGATTCGGTCACTAGAATCCTACGTGATAAGACCGGTAGAAAACCTTCCTCGCCATCCGACAAGCGCCCGCTCGTCCCAACCGCTTTGTAGGTCAAGTAACCCATCCCATCAGGTACCTGCAATCGCCATGCGAACGACCGTGACTCACCCGCAGGAATTTCAAAGGCATGATCACGGTCAACGTTACCCAGTGCTTCATCCACTGCATCGCCCGTGCGAGCATCATTGAAACTCAAGCGAACGGTTCCGGTTTGCCGAGTCGGCGATTGATTGCTCACTTTGACTGTAAACTCAATCAAATCACCTTCGCGAAGAAAACGAGGTGGGTTCGGTTGAACCATCAGATCTTTGGCGGTAACGGTTGTCCCCGTCAATAAACCGCCTCGCAACTGATTATCATGCGCGAAGCCAAGAAACTTCCACTCTGTCAATGCTTCTGGCATCGTGAAAGTCATCCGAACGGTGCCGTCCTTCGACGACACTAAGTCAGGAAAGAAAAACGCAGTTTCATTGAGATTTTTCCTGGCTGAAACATTATCCAATTTGGCTGTTTTTTCCGCGTCGGAACCTTGTCCACCGCCATCTGACGCAGCCGAAGCTCTATCTGATTCGGCGTTTCCAAGCGTTGCATTCATCGATTTAGCGGCGGGAGCCATTCCGCCCATGCCACCAAGAAGACCAGCTGGTGCTGCGTCCATCGCCTCGGACAATTCCATTTCCATACCGCGGCCCCGTCTGCCTCCAAATCCAAAGCGATTTGAATCTTGAACGAGTGTTGCCGGCAAGTGCCGATAGACGAGGCTACCATCCCGCTGCGAAACGTTCCAACCGTAGAAAATCTGCCGCAATGTTTTTGAACGGTTTTCGAACACCGACTGAACGTTCGAATTGTCGCGTCGAAAAACACCAAATCCATTGCTCCAACTGTGGGTCAAGAACGTGTCCAGTGACGCGTCATACATGGTCGCCACCATTTCGGCGATCCGAGCCTCTGCCTCCGAGCCTGATACGATCGCCGTCCAGGTTTCCTTAACGCCGGGCTCCAGTTTCGAAACGATGTGCTCCCAGCGCAGGGTCAGCTCTTTATTGGTCCAGGGAACACTGATGTAACGAGATTCCATGTAAGCACGATTTTCCCGCACCATCGTAGTTCTGACATGAAAACCACCGCGCATCGCTCCACTCACTAACTGCTGAATCGATTGTTGCGTACGACCGGGATCGGTCCAGAAGCTTTGCAACAGTTTTCCGCGATGCTCCACCTCGATATACGCTCGTGCTGTGTCGTATCCACTCCCCCAAACCGCCAGATATTCCTCACCAGGTTCAATCGTCGTTGTTGGCGAAGCAAATAGATTTGGCACTTTGAGATTGAGCTGATTAGCCTCTAAGTCGAGTACTTGGATCGGTAATTCAGCTGTCACCTGTTTGCCGAACCGGTCAACCGTTTCAAGCTTGGCACGATACATACCAGCTTTTAAGTCAACACTCAGTTCCAAAGCCCCGGACTCATTGGTTTCGAATGGAATCTCCTGAACCAAACCACCCACCGGCCATGAATCCGGATTACTAGGATCAGGCTTCGGCGGCTCGGTATTTCGATAGTAAGGCTGTGGACCGGATAAAGCCGGACGGGTAACGCTTTCCGGTTGCTCCACCTCATACAAACGCACCTGACCACTGGCTGTTTGCCCCACTCCATCCAAGGTCGTTGTCCGAACCTGAACCTTCACCGGTTGGCCCTCAGTCAACCAATCCGCAGCGCTCATGGTTGCCGCCAGCGCGGTGTAACCCACGCTAATTGATCGCTGATCTGAACGTGTCTCACCCGAACCGTCTGTGACATCGGCATAAACGGTGAACTGAAACTTGGGCTCGGCTTCCTCGCTCACCGAGGGATCGGGGCGAGCCTCGAATTCAACCTGGAAGTTTCCGAGCGCGTCGGTCACGGTTGATCCATGAGCGATCTCCTGACTTTCCGTCTGGGGCGGCATCCACCAACAACGCCAATACCACCATGCCGGATACCGGACTTCACGAACCACTCGCCAGCGCACTTTAGCGCCATCGATCGAGGCGCCGGTGTAGGCACTGGCTTGACCCGGCACCAACACAGTTTCCATTAACTTCGGTGCGTCGGTTGGCGATTCAAGATCGACTTTGAATTTTGGTCGCTTGTATTCCTCGACGGTCACCTGCGCAGCCCCAGACGGCCCACCCGCGACCTGCAGCGACATCCGTCCCATCAAGCGATCTCGGGGCGCCGTGACACTACCGCTGAAACTCCCGTAGGCGTTCGTCTCATGGGAGATACGTTCGATCTCTTCGCCGTTGACATCGCGAAACACCACGGTCAGACGACGGCGGGGAATCGTTTCGTAGTCATCCTTATTCTGATCGACGGCAATGCAAATGCCCTTGTACTGTATCGTCTGGCCGGGTCGATAGATTGAGCGATCGGTGAAGAATCTGGTTTGTTGAAACGGTTCGTCAGCTCGCCTTTGATACGTCTGAATTTGGCTTGCTGACGACAACGACTCCCCATCTTTCGATGCCAACAAAAGAATCGGGCGTTGCACATCACCGGGAATCCGGAACAGACCATTCTTGTCGGTTGTGATCGACTTTCGCGGAACCAAACGGTTGCGATTGTCGCGTTGCCAAGAATCGATCTTTGCATCAGCAATCGGCTCGCCGCTGTCAGCCTCTAAAACAAAGCCATCGACAAAGCCCCGTCCCTGATGTTTTCGCACCACAATTGCAAGATTACTCTGCCAAACCTCCGAGAAAGAGACCTGATTGTCTTTCTCGATAAACGCCGGATCATGGCTGGCAACTAAGAAATACGAACCACTAGCTAAGTCGTCGACAGCAGGTAACGTTTCAACACGCTCTCGAAAATCCTCTGTCGCAGGCAAGTCAGCACTCCACTCTCGCAGAGGGCGTTGACTCAGTAGTTGCCGACGTTGCTGATCGTTCAGCGCTTCTACTTGCCATCGACTCGAATCAACGAACTCCTGGAAATCAAACTTGACCAAGCGGAAATAAATTTTTGTCACATTGCGATAATGCACCTGGATCGGCGATCCAGGCTCATTCCAAACACGTTCGATCACCACCCGAGATGACTTCGCTTCAATTTGTTGGATCAGGTTGTAACAACGCCGTCCGCCAACCGAATCAGGATGTCGCGTCAACCCTTCCTGCGCAATTCGGCGGGCTTCAACGAAATCATCTTCCGCGTACACGATCTGTGCGAGGGCATGACTAGCGATCGCGGCAGTGGGGCTGGATCGATACTCATTGATAAAACGTCGTAGTGCCGCCTTATAGCGAGCTGCCTTTTCCTCACCGAATGCGGTGTTGTATCCAAACGCCAGGCGAGCAAGATCAACATCCAAAAATGCGGTCGGATCGTCGTCATCTTGATGAAACCGGAGCAACTCCTGATACAACATGATCGCGCGGAGTGTCAGCGATTCTTCATCACTCGAATCCGGTTGCCAGGCAATGAAATCTTCTGCCTTGCTAAAAATGGGGCTCTCTGCAGACAGATCAAAAGCGTCCTGCGCGCGAGAGGCGACTTGCTCTCCTGATGTGTAAAATTCCAATGCGTTGTTGGCGACAAAATCGTAGAGTGTTGGCCGATACGCGTCCGACACATTGCCTTTTTCGAGCAGAATGTCGTACTGGCTGACTGGTATCTGCTTGAGCTGATCACTGGTTTCCAACACGGTTTTGAATTCACGATCGATCTCGGCCAGGATTCTGGGTAGATCCCAAGTGGTGAAATCGTCACTCGGCGCCTCGGCAGTCTGCGTGCGTTGCATAAATCGCCAGCGGTTCTGTTGCAGATAATGCCAGAACCAATTGGCGACGATCGCCTCCAACATCGGTCGCATCTCCTCGGGTGCCGTTGCAATCTCTGCGCGCATCCGGGTGATTTTTTCTGCCGGTTTGTTTCCTTGGATGACGCCTTCCATCGCGACCCGCATCCCAATCGCTTTGACCGCCTCGGCATATTTTTTTTCTTTCAAAGCTTGCTCCTCTATCTTCTCCAAGCTGGCGATGGCCGTCTTGGGAAGGCCCTTGTTGATAGCATCGTTCACGGCTTTCCAGCTTCCGTCCTTCTGTTGCTGAGCAACCACGGCCAAGGAGATTCCTAGTACGAAGCAAACAGCGAGCGTCACAATGATGCGTCGAGACACGATGACAATCCTTGAAAAAGTCAGACAAGTGGGGATCGATGAGCATTGTCACACACGTGGCGGCTTAGTTGAACTCGGCCTAGGCAGATCGAACTAGCCATCTCGGCCACCCCCAATTCAAGCCAGTCTCATACTGGCGGGCCCCCATTTTGGGCACCTTGGGTGCGGCAAGCTGCGAGCCAAGCAACACGTGTCAAACAAGCAAAAAAGCTTCCACGGACCAAAGCTTCCACAAGATCAACGAGTCGGCACCCGATTTATTAGGAAGTTGAACGATTTCGGAGTCGAATTTGTCAGGAGTCGGTTTTTTAGGGTAGATTTGACTCGTTCTGGCGACATTTGACGGGTCCCCCGCTTGCAAATCAGGGGCTCGATTTAGATACTTTTTATGGAATTGGTGCCGCCGGAGTGGCGGAATTGGCAGACGCGCCGGATTCAAAATCCGGTGAGGGCAACCTCATGTGGGTTCGAGTCCCACCTCCGGTACTAAGAAAATAACGCTGTTTTTGGATCAGTCCAGAAGCAGCGTTTTTTTGTGCCATCATTTTACGGCAACTGTACGGCAAACCGTCAGAATACGCTGTTGATGATCTGTGCTTTGCGGGTGTGGGTTAGATGCTGGTAGCGTTGTGCCATCTCATCGGTACACCAACCATCCAGCTCTTTGCCCTCTGTCTGGCTGTAGCCAGCTATCAGAAGTTTGGAGGTAAGCTCACGGTGAACGGCAGTCAGGTCTTAGCGAGCCGTTCTTCTTTGCGTCGGTTGGCGATGGCCCAGCGGTGAGTGGGATTCGCGGCCAGCCAACGATCCGGGAGCAAGTCTTCGTGGCCTGCTCCGCGTGGCAGGTCGGTAAATACCGAGCGAAGGTAAGCCCACGGGTCGACCTGGTTTTCCTTGCGGCTTCCCACCAGCGACATCAGTACGTTCCCACCAGCGACATCAGTACGGGAGATCGGCGACCTGCAAGCGGACTACCACCAACAGCCAGTTCTTACGACCGATCGCGACCGGCTTCATCGCTCGCTCGCCGCGGTTGTTGTTGATCGACAGTTCGCCGCTGTCCAGGTATTCGCCGTTGTCCAGGTATTCGCCGCTGTCCAGGTAACAGTGCAAAGCGTCCCACTGGTTCCATGTGTATGTGGCCGCTTTCCCGATCAAGCTCGTCGGCAAGAATGACTGGCTGTCCAGCCAGGCCTTCAGCTCATCCAGCAGTGGACGCGCATGAGTTTCTCGCAACTCACGACGAATCTCGGCATCGCCTTCCGCAGTCGCACGCTCGACTTCATAGAGACGTGCGATCACTCCAAGGACATGATGCGCGCGAGCTGGATCTTGCTCTCGAGCTTTGTACAAGTAGCGACGATAGTGAGCCCAGCACGAAACCTCTTGAATCTTGCCTTGCGACCCAAGATAGATTCCGTCGTAACCACCGTACGCATCGGCTCGCAGATAACCTTCGAAGCCAGCCAGGGATTTTTCTGGACCAGCTCGCTCACGGGTCTCGGTAAAGTCGTAAACCGTGTAAGGATGTCCGCGGTCACCCAGGTAGGCCGAGAACCTTGCCAAGCGTGTGCCGCGGATCGAAGTGTCGAACAACTTGACCTGCGTGTCGTCCGTGTGGATGACATTCGATAGTAGCACGTGAGACTTCATCAATTCGTAAAGTGGCGTGCACAGATCGGCCACCGCAGAGAGCCAGTCGTAGATCGTGGTTCGGCGAACTTCGACGCCGTGACGCGAGAAGATGCCTTCGAGTCGATAACCAGGAAGATGGTCACCGAACTTGCTCACGACGACTTGTGCAAGTAAGCCGGCGCCGGCCAGTCCCTTGTCAATCGGTTGCGGAGGCTTGGGAGCCGTGATTGGCTTCGCCTCGTCGTGCTTGTCTCGGCAGGCATAGACAGCACGCCTGTGAACGATCACCTTCATCCTGGCCGGTTCGTAATCAAGCTGCTTGCTGATTTCGTAAGCGAATGAACGGCATCGGCTTCCCATCGTGTGGACAGAGTCGCTGCTCTTCCGGTAGTTCATGGACACCTTCTTCGCTAGGAAGGTCATCTGGAATCAATCGGCGAACACATCGCTGCTTACGTCGTCTGCTGGGTGGCGGAGCTTCCGCTTCCTCTTTCGCGATCGCTTCGAGTTCGCCAACTTCAAACAGAACCAACTGGTCTGGATCGATTCGCTTTCGCTTCTTTCCACGCAAGGCTTGAAGCAACTAGAGAATCTCGACATCTTTCTTCTCGATTGTCTTGCGCTGATCATCGACCGTTGTCGCAAGCTACTCAACCGCAGTGTGAAGCTTCAGCCAATCGCGATTGCGATTACGAAACACAAACAAGTGCCCACAGGTCGGGTCCTGCTCAATGATGTTCGTCGCCATCCCGCTGAGTCCGTCAAACGATGGCCGCATGTCAGTAGGTGACGTGCACAGGAATCCCTTCAGTCCACTGGCTAATCCGATCATCGCTGACCATCGATCGCTGCAAGGACTTCCAGCACGGGACGAAGTGCCTCGGCATGATTGGGAACGCGCAGCGCGGCGTCTCCCGGCAGATCAATCTGAACTGCATCGGTTGCCGCGACCTCAACCGACACGAACGCCGGTTCACCGGTCGATTCCCGCAGTTTCCTGCGCCACACGCAGTACGAGTTGACGCTAACACCCTTGAGGCGGCAGAACTCTGCGATCGTCAAGTTGCCCGCGACAAACTCCTCAAACCACACCGCCCACCGCTCACCGCTCTGCCGAATACCGTTGTCGTTGCATCGAAGCTCCTCCAGAGAAATCCGAAGCCTGCAAGAGCCGTCAACATGAAGTTCGTCGTGCGATTACGTTTTGAGCCTATTGCTCGGCTTGCAATTCCGCTGCAAGCTTAATCATCTTTATCGCATTGTTCAACGATTGGAGGTGATTGTAAATTAATTCCAGTTCATCGCTCTGGGCAAGTTCCGCGAGCTTTGCAGCGGGTAGGCTTTTGATTTTGTCGCGATCGACAATCCAGAATCCGCCTATCGATCGCGATTCCCCCTTGGGTGATTTAAATTCAAACTTCATTGGCTTCAACAGATCAAGGACCGTTAGTTTGTTACAGTACTCCTGCGTCCCTTCAAAGTGGCCTTGGTATTTTTCCATGAAGTCCAGCATCGAATTTAGATAGGCGGTTCGTTCACTCTGGTCATCAAATAATCGTTTGCCCCTGCCCTCCTGATTGCACCCTGCCCATCGCTCATCGATGCACAGCGTAAAAGTTTTTTTGTCTTCAGAGTTGAGAAAAACGAACGGATAACGACGTACAAACGCGGGGATATAATTAACCAGCCATTTCCCATTGCGGTCAATGTAGGCATTCTTATTATCCTCTGCTCCCAGTACAGCAACTGGAATTACTGCATTTCTTTCCCCCGTGAATACTATCGTGTACTCACGCGCGGCCAGTGGGATTTCTACCGCAGTCAAGGGTACTGAATTGACACCTTTGGCAAACGTATAGTCGAGATGTTCGATGCATAGATTTTTGTGATGTGAAACCGAAACGGGGACCACACTTTCGTAAAACAGTTGTTGTTTCGACATCACAAATTCTAATTCCACAGGACGCTACGTTGTTATCGTACGTCCACCTAAGAGGTACAATTTGAGGAAGCGTCCCAGTAATTGTTGATAGTTGCAGGATGCTCTCCCGGAGGACCAAATCTGCCCTTCGCAATCTTTCAATTTTCGTCGGTTGCATCCGACGAGAAGACCATCATGAATGAAGTTAGCCTTTTGCAATCTTTTGGGCAAGTTTCTGCGTCCGAAACCGGCCAAGTCTTTCGCGACTTCCCGCGCGGTCACGTCCGTGAGATGATCTGTGAAGTCATGGCTGCCGAAGTCACCGAGATTTGCGGGTCCAAGCACCATCCCTCACCAAGCGATCACTATCGTGCAGGCACCGCGACTGGGCGTGTGCTCGTCGAAGGCGAGCGGGAAAATGTCCCACGTCGGCGAGTGCGTCAAAAAGTCCCTGACGGCACAAGCTGCGAAATGGAACTGGCCAGCTGCAAGGCCGCGACAGATCCCCAGCAGTTGCAAGCGCAGATTGTACAAGCCATTGTTTCGGGCATCAGCCCACGGGGCATCGAAGAGATCAAACTGAATTCCCCCGGTTACACAAATCGAATTTCTTGGTAACAAGCGGTCGAGTGTTTCGCGTCTTTGGCAAGAGGCGAGCAGGAAGTTCATCGACGAACAGTGAAGTCAAGATCTTGGCAAGACGATGTGGTATGCGTTGATGCTTGCTGGAATCCGATTAAGCAAGGACCTGACGACTGTGGTCGCCTTGGGAATCGATGCCGACGGCAACAAGCATGTGCTGGACTTCGTGTTGGGAAGAAGCAAAAGTCTCGATATTGCCAGGGAATTAATGGGACGAAACAAAAAATGCGGTTTCCGATGTGAGCATCGTTTGCACGTCGTTCTCGATGGCAGCGACGCTTTGCGTGGGGGCGGTCAAAGAGTTATTCAACGATAGCGTGGTTCAGCGTTGCTTGGTCCACAAGGGGCGAAACATCAAAGGCAAGCTGTCTAAGCGTCACTGGGGTGAACTGTCGCGACTGTTTGCTCGGATCCGTCATATCCAGGGGCTCGTAGCAGCGGAAGACGTGTTAGGCGAGTTGCAGTCTTTTTAGAGCCGATCAATGCTGAAGCCGTCAGGAGTTTGCAGGAGGCTGGAGAGAACCGGTTGGCGTTGCACCGGCTTAATGTTCCCAACACACTGCATCACTTCTTGTTGAGCACCAACGCGATTGAGAGCTCGTTTTTGAACACGCGTCGCAAGATTGGGCGCGTGACGCGATTTCGCGCCGAAACAGACCAAGCATCGCATTGGCTCTCTTACGCGTTGCTGGAAGCGGAGAAGGGCTTTCGCCGAATCCGGGGTCATGGGCATCTGGGGTCATGGGCATCTGCGGTCGTTGATCTCGGCTTTGGAAAAATCAAAAAGTTCGCCGCCAAAAAACGCTCTACGGGACTAACAGAGGAGAATCTCTCGAATTGGAGAACGAATATGCCGCTCAGCGGCTTAACGCGAGCTATTCCTTCGGGCTCGCATGCCGCTTAAGCCAAAGACGACCTTTGACAAGTGAGGCCATCACGAGTTTTAACAACAGATGGGATTACGCCAAGAAGCTTGGCAAAGGAGGAAGATTGACATGATGTGAATCGGAAAACTTTGAAAGTGACCCTGCGGGTGGAAAGCCCGCCCGGTAGCGTTTGACCAACGGCCGGAAGCGAGTCTTGCAATGTACGAGTTAACGAGTGCGACGAAGCGTACACAGCGAGTTCGGAAGCCGTGTGATTGAGCTTCGAAAGGTTGTTTCTTGCGAGTGCCTTTGCCGTTCCTATAGCAGGGTCCATGCGGTTGCTCTGAAAATGACGCTGTAAGTGTCATTTTCAGAGCAACCGACTTTCCAGAGTCGTAGAGCACGCGCAAACGAACATTGGGGTCGCCCAAGAACCTGGTAGGTCCTACCGTTTCCATAAGTAATTCCCGGCTGGAGATACCGGGTTGCCAACTCCAGGCTCACACGATGGCACTTGCGTGTGAGAGCGAAAGCACGAATGCAACCTTGTGGTACCGCAGAACGAAGGCAACGAAGTGACGCGGGATGAGCGGCGGGAAATCATAGTGCCTTGATAGTACTGACGACCCCGGGGAACGGCACCCTGTCGGACCGAGCAGAGGGAAGCGAGGCATCGAAACATGGAACCGTATTTGAGAAACACATCGAATGCATCGAAATTCGAAAAAGTGTGTCCACGAAACAAAAACGGATGGCTTATTTGGCGAGGCAATCGCCGGAAATGGCCTTCACGTCTTGCCTCAGGGCGGAGTGGTTTCACCGATACTTTCGAACGTCTTCTTGCACTACGTTCTGGATGTATGGTTTGAAGAAGAAGTGAAGCCACGCCTTGTGGGGCCAGGTTGTCTGATTCGCTTTGCGGATGACTTCGCGATCGGGGTTCGCCACGAGCGAGATGACCATCGCATCATGAAAGTCCTCCCAAAACGTTTCGCCAAGTACGGCCTGAAGGTCCACCCGGACAAAACTCGTTTGATCTGTTTTCGCTCACCGTCGCTTTCTGGCGACGAGGCAGACCACTCAAGAGTCCGTCCAGAGACTTTCACCCTGCTGGGCTTCACTCACTATTGGGGGAGACACGCAAGGGGAACTGGGCCGTCAAACGCAAGACCGCATCGAGTCGCTTTGGGCATGCAGAGCATCGCACAGTAGTTTCAATTCCATCGACATCAGCCCGTCAGCGAGCAGCATCTCAAGTTGCGTCAGAAAATCCACGGACACGACGCGTACGACTTGATAAGCGGGAACCATGCCGCGCTGCAACGGTTTTACCATGAGGTCCACCCGGGATGGGTAACCGCCCTAGGCCACCCAGTCATCCCCGGTAGCCAGCAACTCTTGCTTCTTGTATTTCGGATGGGTCAGCTGGTTTCGCCGTTCTTGGCTGCTTTGGTTCTGTTGGAGAATTCGGTACGTCGTTCGCACGCGACACAGATAATTGCCTTCATCGAGTAACTTCGAATAGACCTGCCGCGGTGACTGATCGGCAAACCGTTCACCGTTGAGTTGATCAAGCACCGCTTTGCGTTCATCGACCGAAACCGCCCGAGCCGGTGTCGGCCGTGGCAGGGAATCACCCTTCGCCTCGCGGCGACGGTAAAACGTCGCACGCGACATATTCAAAGCCCGGCACGCCGCTGTGATTCCGATCTCCTCGCTGAGCGTCCTGGCGGCGTTCAGTCTTGCTTCTCTTATGATTCTGTCTGCATCATCTCCGAGACTTTTTTTGGACGTCAATGATCAGCTCGGCCTGTCCGAGTTTTTCCTTCAGTCGTTCATTCTCACGCTCCAGGCGAGCGACCTCGTGGGCTGGAGTGAGTTTGCGTTTATTGCCTGACTTTTTCGATGAGGACAAAGGTTCCTCCCGAAGTTGGCTGCGGCATCGTGCGACGACTGACGAGTACAGCCCCTCGCGTCGCAGCAGTGCTCCGATTTCACCGGGCTGCACACACTGCTCGGCTTCGAGAGCAATTCGTCGTTTGTACTCCGTGGTAAAGCGACAACGGGCCGCTTTCTCAACAACCTCAGGATGTTTCCTGGAATTTTTTTCGGCCGTTCTGGTCATGGAAGCACTCCGTACCCACAACTCTCAAAACAAAAGAAAAGTTGACTCACGTAAGTTGGCACAGAGGGAAGAGCGAGACAAAACGGCGATGCCGCGCAGCAGGCCTTACGCGGATTGCCTTGATTTCGACGCGAAGCGCGCAATGACCGAATGAGATTAGACAATACCTCAGCACGAACGAATCCGGCCACCATGATGATCGGTCGTTTCGATCTCAGCAATCATGTCAGGGGAACTACTTAATGGCACAACAAACTCGTTGCTTAAACGCTTTAGTGATGAGCGGTGTGATGCCCCCTCGTGATGAAATTATCTCCGATTAGGTTGACCCACTGATGAACACATAAACGTTACTGGCATCTGCCTTTCGGGAAACTGTTACCAAGGCTGGCTCTGAAGCACACACTAAGCCGTCAAAACAAAAACCGATTTATGATGCAAGCTGGCACATTGGACGATCGAGGACGTTGAACATCAAAAGCGATGCCTGTTGTTCTTGCCAGCCTTTTCAGTCCTCTTGGCGTCCTGGAGCCCGGCGGTGATGCACCGTTAATCTTGTTGAAGCATGGCGGCCGAGGCAAGCATGGCAACCCCTGCCGGTTGGGCGGTTTTACACGAATTAGCCGAGGAGAATTCAGGAGTGGATGCTTCTGCACCGATTCATACCTCGTCGAGGCGCTTAACTTGACGCTCAATATTGGACTGCTCTGCCACCTTCAAAACGACATGCTTTGGGGAACAAACATGCTTCGGTCTTCGCTCTGTTGCTTAATTATTAGCCTGTGTGTCTGTAGCAGCCAAGCTGATGAGCCGAATCCGCGCTATCGTCTTTCGCAGCGAGGAGAGGCTCGGCTGAGTCAATTTCGAATTGGAAAGCTGAAGCCTCTCGCGTCAAAAAAAGCGAAGCAGGTGAGGGGACAAGGTGGGATCGCCAGCTCGAACGGGCTAAGTTTAGTCGTTGGTGCAATCGTCGATCCGACCACGTCGAGTAGCTTGGTTGGTGTCGACTCAAATTCTGCGGTGGCCATCTTGGAGATTTGTGGCCCTGTTTCGGAGGCTGATCCCTTTCATCAACAACAGTCGAGCTTGAACCTCGAGCTGAATATTAACGAGTTTTCCGCCGGATTGATCGGCGGAGCAGGCGGGGCGGGGACATCGTTATTTCGATGATCATTACCATCAATAATTCAGACCGATTAAGAACGTGAAACCGAATAGATCAATGTATTCGTTATCACTTCTTGAAAGGGTGTCGACCCTTCCATCGAATGAACCGTTTGGATCAGTCAAGAAAGCAAAGGACTCGCTCATTGAGGCCGATTCACCGAGATCCCATGATTGGAATTCTAGCCCGAAACGCATTTTGAATAGTGCCGAATTGCAGAAAACGGGCTGCTGGTATTCCAAGCCAACCTGTAGTTGAGTGGAGAGCAATGTTGCTTTTTCCTCTTCACTTAGCGATGCGAAATCGCGGGATCGAGCGATACCCTGCGTCACCACGCCAGGCCCTGTTGCCATGACCGAGTCTGTGATTGATTCGCTGTAGGTGTCAGCCCAGAGCAGCGAAATCCGAGTGTTGAAGTAGACACGCCATGGGAAACAGGGTGAGCCTAATCCGCAGGAGTCGCAACCACCACAGCCTCCGCACTCACCGTAAGAGTTGCAATCAGATCCGCAGCAACCAAAGCAACCAGCACATCCAGGATCGAACTGACCTCGGGGCATGTAGGCAGGACTTCCAAGGCACCAAGGAATTGTCTTCCGGAGTTCCATCGAAAAAGATGGCCCCAAGCCGCGCATGCTCTTGTGACTTAGCGTGGAACCAGTTGCCTGCAAAAGATCTGAGATTCCCCCGGCAAGATGCGTGAGTTCACTTCCTTGGAATTCCGCGAATCGAAAGCCACAAGAACTGGTGAGGTTGCATCCCATGATGCAGTAGTTCTGCGTGAGATCGAAATCGAAGGTCTCAAGTCGAGCGGTGCTTGAGGTCGAAAAGTCGGGAGCGCGATCAATGTCGTTCAATGCATCGTGGGATGAATTCTCGGCAGCAAATGCCCAATAGATTGCTCTGAAACCAATGTTCTTCGCTCGCAATCCCAGCGTCAAACGATTTCCGAATCCGAACGCATCATCTCCCGTGAACTGATCGACGCGATCATTGACCGAGTCGGTTAAGCTGACTCGTGTGTAGCCAGGGCTCTCCACTCCGAGGAATGTGAATTCATTGCCGAAATAGAAACCACACGATAGAGCAGACCGAAAGCAATAGCCAAATTTTCCTGCCAGATGCCCGAGCATCTTTTTATCGTCATCAGCTTTATCGTCGCCGGATGCATCACTTTCTGCAGCTGCATCTTCCTCTTCCTCCGATTCATCAAGGTCGTCCTCTTCGTCCGCGATTGCTGGTTGATCAGAATCGATCGGCGGAGTCGGTAAAGTCTCCTGCGGCATCGGTGTTGCCATGGAAGCTGCAACAAACGCAGGCGGTTCATCTATTTTGCTCGACTCTTCATCTGCTCCACGAACCGACGATCTCAACGTGGATGATTCGATCGATGAACCCAAAGGCGCCGAAAGGGTGATATTAGATGAATTCACAACCGATGTCGTTGTTGGATTCGCCATCAGTCTCCCCTGCGCATGATTGAGCGGAGCAGCTAGCGGTGCGAACCCGGATTCTCGGCTGTCATCAACTCCCTCCCAGAAACTATCTATCTCACCGGACGGCGCGGCGACTGTAAGGAGACGAGGCTGGTTGCCATTTTGAGATTCGTTTTCGGACACTGATAAAGGCTCCTCCACAAGGCTCTTCTCACTTACTGCATCTGAAACATGTTCTGTCTCAGCCTTGCCTGGAAGTGCCTGGTAGCCGCGAGCAAGCCCAACAATCGATTCGCCAGCTTCCTCGTCCGAACCGACGTCGCATGGCAATTCCGAAACCACCACCGGCTGATCCATACCCCAAGAACGGATGCCGCTACACAAAATCAAGTTGTTGCGGTGCAGGAGATCCTCGCCGATCTCAGTGTAACCAGATCGCTCAATGATGAGCGGAGTGAATCCCATCCTGTTGATGCCAGATGCGTGAGCCGTCTCTTGGGCGGCGAACTGGAGAGCGAAGGGAGAGTACTCCATGCCTTCCATGTATGGCGTGACTCTTACACATCCATCCGGAGGATTCGTAGAACAAAATTCCGCATCCGCGTGCACCACGTCAGCGTTGGCTAGATTGGGGACCTGAAGGTGGGCCGCCATCTCTAGAACGTGATCCTCGGTACTTGACTGATTTCGGGTGAGGTCGCTGGAAGGAAGAATGTCGTCAGATTCGGTCGCTGAATCGATCCTCCGGACATCAACTTGGCCCTCAGACGGTGCCGTGCCGCGTGGGGCATTGGGCTGGCAGAGTTCGTCAGTAATGCTCTCGAACCTAGGGATGCCATGCACCACCATCAGTTCTGAGGTGGATTCTGAAGTGGATACCGAAGACAAAGTCGATTCTTCGGAAACATCCTTGAGAGGGGGACTGTTGAAAGTTACTCGATCCAAGTCTCCTTGATTACCGATAGTTGGAGTATCGCTAAAGTTAGCCACCGCGGGCGACGAATTGTCAGCCGATTCCATGTTGTGCCATGGCAAAAGGGCAAGAATCGCGAGAATTAGCAAGACAAACGCAGTCGCGAGCCACTTTGTCGAATCAGAATCGTGATCCATTGGAATTGGCTATCTTCGGGTTTGCATGGATGCATAACAATTTGGGACCGACACCGACGGGTGTTAATCTGTATCGCTTGCGTAACGCCTCCGGCTTGAGCGGATTTTCCCAACCAGACGGGTTAGGAAGCGAATTTGAGGCAAATCGCTACCCCAGGGCTGAGGGGTATTGACAAATCCCTCTGATACCCGCGATTTATATCGGGATACTTTGCTAAAGTATGTTGCAACTTCTAGACATCGAAATACTCTCGTGTTTAACGAGTTACTTAACCCCACTTTTTCTTTAAGAGAGTTTCGATGAAAAGCGTACTTGCTTTGGCTGTTGCACTGGTTGTGGCACCAGGGTCCTGCCTTGCGGCGGATCTTGGTAAGTTCGGAATAGGCGGAGTCAAGAAGATTTCCCAGGAGCGTGCTGAAAATGTACGCGGCCTTGGTATTTTCTCCCGCTCCACCTCCGCCGCCGGTATTTCGATGAACATTGTTGACCCCAACACAGGGTCGCAGTGGAACCAGTTCAACACTGCATTCACCACGGCCGACGATACGAAGACAACGGCTGATGTTTCCAGCGACCCCAACTCGCTTGGTACCGGTGCAGAAACGAGCGGTTTGGCTCAAATCAGTGACATGAACGTCACCGTCTCGAACACGATCGATGGACAAACCGCAGCCTTTACCTTCTCTACACAAGGTATTGCCGGGTTGACCTCGGGTCGAGGCATCAGTGGATCATCTGCATCCTTCGGCTTCACCCCATCCTTCTCTGTTCCTGCAACCACAGCGACACCGCTGCCGTAGGGCAACCGTCAGAAACATCAATCAGCAGACACGCTTGTTGCTCGTTCAGCGGCAAGCGTGTTTTTTTTGCGCTCAAAATCGCTCGACATAGGACCAACCGGTGGTGAGGATCGAACCAGTCATTTGCCACTGCGATCCTTGAACCATCAGTCCAGCATTGACAGATACCTCCCGGTCTGTCCTGGCGCTCACACTCGGTCGTCCAACAGGCTCTAAATCCGAGAAAAACCAGTCATCGCGTGCTGCCGTGTACTGCACAGAACGTTGACTGAGGGTGCTTCCTGTGTCTGGATCCAGGAAGGTTCCTACGATCAAACTAAACCCCTGCTGTGTAGTGAGCATGCCAAGGCCTCGCACTCGATCACTTTTCGCCGTGCTCACTGGCTTTAGATTGCTCAGACCAAACTTAGAAAGTCCCTCTGATCGCACAGGGGCAGCGAAGAAACTGATGAAAAGCAGGCCGATAGTCGTGCGAAACATAGCAACAATCCAAACCCAGTATTTGCCGCATCTATTGTGAAACACGGCTTTTGCGAACACTTACCTAAGTGTTATCTAGGGCACGGTGCGCGCATTGTCAATTTTTTTCGGACTCAAGGCGACTCCTGTATTTTTTTTATTGTTGGGGGTGAAGGTTCTTACCGTCGATCTTCCATCCGATTTCATCGCAAAACTAAGGATTTTGGCGTTAATGTAATGCCCGCAGCGGCCCGAAAAATCCGCAATATCTGCATTTTCTGGCTAACCGCTAAATTTTGCCTATCTTTCCAGGCGGAAACCGCCGAAGAAACACCTACGGGATGATTCACCGTGACTTAACCCCCTTCAAGCTTAGGTGAGAGATGACTTCTGACATTTTCTATGCGGGGATCGATCTGGGATCGATGAATTCTGCTGCGGTGGCGTCTAATTCATGCAGGGCCTTCTTACCCACAACTGTAGGGATCCCCAAAGATGGCTTAGCCGCCACTCTCCTAGGCGACGAGCCTTTGGTTGGAGAATCGATCGAGCAGCACAAAATGGCTTTGAAATTGGTGCGGCCGTTTCAATTTGGTGCATTGAAGTATGGAGAGCAAATTGCTGATCCGCCGGTACACGCGGTCAGCTATGCAAAGAAGGTCTTGCGGCAACTCACTCAAGGGCTCGAAATCCCAGATGGGCAGCAAGTGCGTTGTGTGATGGGAGCGCCCTCAAGGTCCACTTTGGAGAATAAACAAACCCTCTTGTCAGTGGTCCGTGAGATTATGCCAACTGTTGCTTTGGTTCCTGAGCCATTTGCCGTCGCATATGGCTTGTTCTCCACAGCGCGGCAGGCTTTGATCATCGATGTCGGAGCGGGTACGACTGACCTTTGCCATTATTATGGCGCATTTCCACAGAGCGATGACCAGGCGACCTTGGCGGTTGGAGGCGATCGAATCGATCAGTGGTTGACCGAGTTGATCATGGAGGAGTATCCCGAAACTGAGGTCACACTTGAGGCAGCGCGGGTTATCAAAGAGATGCATGGGGATTTAAAGAGCGAGCATGGCCCTTGCGAGGTAGTGCTACCCACCAAGGATGGTGAATCAAGAGCCTACGACGTTTCCTCAGCACTAGCGCAGAGTTGCCGCCTTTTTGCTGACCAACTGACGCTGGCCGTTTCCGATCTCCTGCGTCAAATTCCAGATCATTTCCGGGCTGAAGTTCTCAGCAATATTGTGCTCGCAGGTGGCGGTAGTCGTCTCCATGGCTTGGGAAATGCGCTGGAGCGGTCGTGTTCTTGCTTCGGGTTATGCAAGGTTTCTGCGATTTATGATTCCAGATTCGCTGGCGCGGATGGAGCTCTCAAGTTGGCCATGAGAATAAATGATGACACATGGTCCGCGTTGACTCAAACCACACTCTCGGAGGCGTCCCCATCACAGACACTTCCGGGGGCGGCGGCATAGAGATCACGGTTGATCAAACGCAGAAAACTGATTCCTAATACAACGGTTGTGAAGCCGAGAAGAAAACTGAATCAAGCATAGTCATCAATAAGTACGAATAGACATGTTCAACCAACAAGCCCATACCCAATTGATTTGTGGCTTCTTGTCACAAATCAATGATCAACAGGCGAAGATCGATTCGCCTGAATTGGGTGTTGCGCCGGTTGGCATGCCGGATCAGGCAGAACATGCAAAATCGCTCGGCGAGATGACTTTGTCCGAGTTGTGTGAACTAGGTCAGCACCAAGTACAGAACCTGATTCAGGGAGGTAGCATCGACCGTTTGAGATGGATTTTAATCGGTGCTCTATCACTCCTTGTTATTCTTGTCGGTATCAGCCTGGTTTCTGCATTCGTTCGCAAATTGCGGCCTAAACAACGATCCAGTTTTCAACCAGGCCAGCAAAGAGCAGATGCACCGCGCGTCACCGCGGATATGCTGGGCAACCCTGGATCAGTCGGTTTCATTCCACTCGGACTTTCGCTTGACCATTTGCAGCCATCCTCAAGCAATCAAACTTCTTCGAAAGTTGATAAATCGAATGAAATGGATGCTCTCCAGACACGATTGCAGTCCTTGGAAAAGATGTTGACGGATCTAAGCCAGCAGGCAACTAGACCGTCGGCCGAAACCAGTGATGTACCGGAAAATGCGTGTGAGAGTCCCACCATTCAGAAAGACGTTTCGCGGGTGGAGCAACCTGTCAGTGGGGATCGGCTTCCTCGCCAATTTGCCCCTACCCTGCCATCTTCATCCTCTTCCCATTGCAGACCAGGTGAATTGGGGCAAGGACCATCCGATGATCCATGTGCGTCCAACAGACCGAATGAGCTAGACAAGCTTTCATTAGGTATCCTTGCTGAGAATCTTCCCTTGAGAGAGACGGCAACCTAAAACCCTTGTCAGTGCTTCAGCGAAGACCGTGTTTTATCGTAAGGGTTACCCCCTCTTAAAAACGAATGAATGCCGCATTTAGGTGCAATTGGTTTTGTTTGAACGATTTTCCAAACTCGTTGCATTCCATAATTTGGCGATGGCCGCTGCGCCAATTTTGCTCGCGGTCATTTTGATTTTGTTTTTTGGGGATTTGGATCACGAAGGACGCCCTGGGGCAGCGAAGCGTGAAGCAACGCAACCAAGGATAGCGGTGCAAAATGGCGCGAACCAACGTAACCAGCAGCTTGGTGAATCGAATGGTCAAACACAAGCACCGGAAGCGACCAGCTCAAAGACTCAAGCCGATGGGTTGACCGATGTCGTCTCATTAGGAGCGTCGGCGGCGGATCACTCTGCAACTCTCAGTGAGAGTCCAGATGAACCACCAAAAAGTATTCAAGAATTCGATCCCGACGGATCCCAACATATTGCAATCCCCAGGTTCGAAAACCCGATTGATCATCAGTGGCTGCGAATTACTCCACGATTGTTGGACATGAAGGATGTCCCCCATGTTCAACGCGGAGTCATCACTGCTGATCACGACCGAAGGCCAACTAACATCGAGCAACGGCGAATCGAGCAACCTGAGGGATCGGCACTTCCTCTTTCCAAGACCGCGTCTGAAAGTGTGACCGTGGCTGAAAGTGTGACCGTGGCTGAAAGCGGGATCGTGGCTGATAATCGCGTCGACGAATTTTTTGTTAACGATGAGAGACAACCCGCGCGAACCGACGACTTGGAACAAGAGGGGCGATCTTTTGCCAGTGCCTTTCCTGCCAATTATCCGATCGACGATGAGTTGGTCATCCTAGCGCAGGCCGTCCAGTCCGAGGGAAGCGATGGCGAAAAAGAAAATGGAGCTGGTTCAGCTGGTAGCGGCGAGGAAGAATATGGAATTCCACCCCCTCGGCGAATCCCAATATTCTTGCAGGAAACATCCGTTCTCTTACCACCAGGAGAATATCAGTATGAAACGGGGTTGCGCTACAGCACGAACTCGACCGTTTTTCCCGCCTCTGCAATCTTGGACGGATCCGCATTCGTGGCGAACGCGGATCAAAAACAGCAAACAATTTCCATGCCATTAGAATTCCGATTTGGAATCGCAGAGGAACTCCAAGGTTTCGTTAGCATTCCCCTTGGATGGTCCAAGCAAAGAATCACATTCCAATCGGTGGAGCGAGCAGAGGATCGCGTTTTTGGTGTCGGTGACTTATCCTTCGGTCTGACCAAGTTGCTGTGGCAATGGAAAGAGGATCAAACTCGATTTCTTGGTTCTGTTTCCGCTTCTGCTCCAACAGGTCCATCCGCCTTTGCGATTGGTGGCCAGTCGGACCTTGCCGCTTTGGGGCGCGGTTATTGGACGGTCGGCGGCGGCGTAAATCTTGTTCGGTCAATCGATCCCGTTTCGATCTTTGGCGGTACGGGATACACCTACACATTTGCAACCGATGTCGGCCAGGGGCAAAGGTTGGATGCTGGAAACTCGCTCTTCTACTCAATCGGATTGGGATATTCGGTGAATCCGACTGTTTCAATGAACGTTGCATTCGCTGGTTCCTATGGCGGTGAGCTAAAGCTAAACGGAAGCACGCTTCCGGGGAGTTCGACGGAACCGTTGTCCCTGAAGATTGCTGCAACCTTTGCCAACGTAAAGAAACGCACCCTGTTGCAAAGCATGGCGAACAAATACACGACACCCACGCTGCGAGAACCGTACGTCCGGTTTGGGTTAACACAATTCGCTGGTGATGTCGATTTTGGAATCCGGATCACTTACTAATCAGTGGGTTACCGAGGAATCAACTGAACGAGGACAATGGAATGGATGCTTCAGCATGGAATGGCCCGGAAACACCTAATCGACGCAAAATGGTAATTGAAATGTTGTCGTTGGGAGCACTTCTCACGGGCGGTGCTGCTTTTTCCCCGACATTGCTCGCAGAGGAGAATCCGGATGCAACCCGCTCTCCGATTCGTAACGACGCCAGAGACTTCAGCGTCTATCCAAAGAATCGAAAAGAGCTGAGTCGAGAAGACATCGTGATGCAGCGGCGTGACTTTTCTTGTGGTGCTGCGGCATTAGCGACGGTCTTTCGCTATTACTGGCGTGAACCTGCGAACGAAGATATCTTTCTTCGCCTGATCCAGGCCAATCTCAATTTCGAAGAGTTTCGCGATCGCGTACGAAACGGCCTGACGCTTACGGACCTGCAAAACGCGGCAGATGATGTTGGGTACGAGGCGGTCATCGGTACGCTAACGCTGGATCAATTGGGAGAAAGTTTGCTACCGCTGATCGTTGGTATCACAGTCAATAACTACGATCACTTTGTGGTGGTACGGGGCGTGATACGAGATTACGTCTATTTAGCGGATCCAATTTATGGACGCGTGAGAACTCCAGCGGATAAGTTCGCTGAATCTTGGCAAGAGAACGCGATTCTAGCTGTGATCAAACCCGGAGCGGATCCGATGAAAAGCTCGCCTTTATTCGTGACGGACTACGAAGCGAGTCGTGGGCAGTTGAACAACCTCGTCATTCGAAACCAAATTACTGGCCGGCTATTCCCGTGACGGCAGAAGTCTTATTGGAACATGAAGTATCCAAGAAACATTGAAGTACGCTATTTGCTTTTGCATTGGTAGGTTTGCTGTGTTTGACAGAATCAAATTACGACGATTCGCCGAGAACGGTATTCAAGTATGCGCGTCAAGTATGTTTTGGTTGATCTTCTGGGCCGCTGCAACTCATGACTCAATTGGTTCTGAAACCAGTGATCGCGGCAGCCATCTACGCGAGAGTCATGAAGACACAAGAAAATCGCCGACGACGAGGGATATACCAGAGTTGAATAACCAGGGGGCAAATAAACGACCTTCGCTGGGGACGCCGTTCGCTCGACTCCTGAGTGCCGATAAGATTGGTGGGGATCGGCCTCTCCCGACTGCAACAGATGCAAAGGGTGACGATAACCCGCCAGAAGAAACAAGTGTGAGTGGTGAACCAAATGGAGGAAGCGCTGCCTTGTTAACCACGGACGATAAGCGATTGAGGGCCGCCGTGGTGAAATTGTTGCAACGAAAAATGTCGGAAGGTGAGCTCCGAAATTTCGGTGTCCGCGTCGCTTGCCGAGAAGGGTTGGTTTTGTTGACGGGACAAGTGCAGTCGAGCGAGCAGCGGGAGACCTTAGTACGTTGCGTCCAATCCGTCCCTGGGGTGATTGATACGATCGCAGACCTAACCATTAATGACACTTTACCATCGGAAGCGGGCCGTACAGCCGAGGCGGATCGTACAGTCGAAGCGGGACTAGAAGAGACGGAACTGATTGAGTTGGTTCCACCAACTCGGTTGCAAGCGAATCAAGAAGAAATCAATTTGCATGCCCCCTCTGCCTCAGGATCGGGCGCAGGCAAATCGACTGCGATAAACCTAGGCGAGTCCTTCATCAGCTTGCCTGAGCAGAACCGTAGCTATGCGAATTCAAAGGATTCTTTGCGTTTGTCCAAAACTGGGTCAGGGATTCCCGCTGAGTCGAAAAACGTAGGTATCTCGACACGGGGAATTCGTGAACAAGGCCGCCCTCTTCAATCATCACCCTTACTCCCGGAACCCAGCAAACGAATGTTTGCAATGATGCACGAGCCGACGGCGGCAAGACCTTTGGAAGGATCACCCGTGCAACGTAAAGCAGGTCTTGGGTCGAGCAATCATTCCATCTCGAGCCGAACCCCTACTGCGACGCCGGTCGCCATCCAGGTTCCAGCTAGTTTGGACACCGTGATGCAAAGTACAGACACTGAGTTGCTCCCAGTTCCAGCCCCAGAATCAAGTTTACAATGGCCTAACGACACACGTGATTTCATGTCGACTGCAATGGTCGGTGAACCCGCGGGCCAGCAGCATTTGAGTCTACGGCCCTTCGAAAGAATCCTGCGATGCGGACAGGCTTCGGGGAGAGCCGTCTGTTCGCTATGTCAATACTTGGGGGGGGTTACCTGTTCCTGTTGTGCGCAGGAAGAACTCACCTTTGGCACTGAAGGAACTTATCTCGGTGTGATCGGTGAGGGCAACAATCAACTGGTCATCATTGATGATCTCACAGGCGAAACCGTTGTTTCCGACTCACAGATCGGTTTTGCTGCAGGCCAGCGTTTTTGGCTTGGTGTTGAGGATAACGGTGTAGGAATTGTTGGAGAATATTGGTTGCTTGGCAGTCGGTTGATTGATGCGACCTTTGCCTATGTACCACCGAGTGATGTTGCTTTTCAAAGCAACTACATGTTGGACCTCCATGTATTTGACCTTCTGTATTTCCACGAGTTTTGCTGCCATGGCTACACTCTCCGAGCAAGCTTAGGAGGGCGGTACGCAGATTTGGACCGAGCCATCACCTTGACAGCAAGCGGTAAAAGTGGGGGCGTTTTCATCAATGGAAACACACGTTCCAATTATGACAGCGATGGCTTCGGTGGAGTTGCAACCCTAGCGGGTAGCACTCCGATTCGTTGGCTGGGTGCGCAGCGAGCGTGCTCGAACTGGTCTTTCTTCTGGGAGTTCGCTGGTTCAATCTTGCAAACCAATGCAGTGGTTCAGGGGCGGAGCGCTGTCAATGCGTTTCATTCAGATGGATCATCCGAGTTTTCCAATACGGTTGATGAAGACCATATCTTCTGGGATGGAATCACTGCGAACGGTATGATGCAGTTAGGAATCGCTCGGACCTTTGGCTTCCCGAACAAAAAATGCTTCGGTAATCTTTATTGTGGGTTTGAAGGACACATATGGGAGACTGCACCAGTAGACGTCACCACGTTGTCTCAAGCATCTGTTGCGGCACCAGGAAGTGGAGACTTTGGGGGATCCATTCGCGGTACCACGTTATCGAATCCAACCAACCTAGCACTCGCCGGTTTCGTTTGGGGAGTTTCCGTTTTTCACTAACTGACCATTTTTAAAAAACAATGTTTCTACTGTCCCATCAACGGTATGCAGGTCAGCTTCGATCCGACCCAACGCGGCACGCCTGTCGAACGGACCCTGACGCTTCGCAACACATCCAATCAACCCCTGTCGATCGAATCGGTCCGAGAGTTACCAGCAAGCTTCGAATTGGTGGACTTCGCACCACGCTACCTGGCACCTGGGGAATCGATACCACTGCAGATCAAGCAGACTGCCGTCGATGTTGGGGTGTTCACCGGAACGCTGTCGCTTGCGACGAGCGACCCTCGCCGACCGATTGTCGAGATCGATCTGAGCAGCGAAGTGGTCAGTCGTGCCTTGGTGCTGGATGATCGAGACGAACGATTCGAGAAGAGCGGCTTGCTGATCAGTCTGACCAATCCCTACAAAGATTGGCACGACTCCACGATTCGCATGGTGCCAACTCCTCGTCTTCCGAGTGAGGGTGCCTGGGTGATCGGGGGCTTGGATGCGGGCACTTATTCGATCGGTGTGACGTGGCAACCGATGACCAACAGTGCTTCGAACATTCCCGTGACGGTTTCGGGTGGTGGAAATTCGGTGACTGGTCGTATCGATCAAACGACACCGCCAGCGTTCCAGCCGGGCGTCTACGGCGATCGCGGAAGTGATTGGATCGACGCGGTAGTCGACTACGAATACTCCGGTGATGGTCCGCTTCGGATCGCGATGGGGAACTTCGATATCGTCGGAAAACGAGTCGTGATCGATGCGATCCGCGTTGAGCGAACTGACAGCGAAGCGCAAATCCCGATCGGCCCTCTCCCTGGGGATAGCCTGATCGTGCTTCGTCACAACAACGTCCTTCCGGCCGACACGAATATCGACGGTGAGGTGACCCCGCTCGATGCCCTGCTGGTGATCAATACCTTGGGAACGATGGACGATTCTTCGGACTCACTCGATAGCGATCGAATCACACTGACCGATGTCAACCGAGACGGACAGGTCACGGCGCTTGATGCGTTGCAAGTGA
>JARGNK010000232.1 GCA_029213145.1 Rubripirellula sp.
GGCGACTGATGGCCGTAGCGATCAATACCCCTCGGCCCCAGCAGCGTCGCGAAGTGCTTGAGCAAGCGGTTGCAGCAGACCCCTGGTCACCAGAAGCCGTGCTTTGGCTTGCAGACTGGTACCGCTGGGCCCTCATCCTGCAGGCCGACACCCCCTCGATGCACCAGCAGTGGGGCGAATTGTTGCAGCTCGCCAAGGAGCGGGCCGGAGACGCACCGGCCGTTTATCGAATGATCGGCGGCCAACAGCTGCACCTCTATCAGCGGTACGGAAATCCGGCAGACCTACAGGCAGCAGCCGAAACCTTCGAAAAAGCGGTGCAGTGGAGCCCATCAGACCAATGGCTAATGGCCCAAATGTCCTTAATTGCTGAGGCACAAGGCGAATCCGATGCATCAAAATCGCTCAGCCTGCGAGCTTGGGAATTGAGTGAATCGGGGGGCAATATTGAGCGATCTCTGACCCGCCAACTTGTATATCCAGTGAGAAACCTCGGCTCTTCGGCCGAAAACGGACCGAGACTTGAGGCGGCCGCTGATCTCTTGCCAGCAAGAACGCTCTTGCCCCCACGATAACCCTCCCCTCGACCTGCGGCACCCAAACCAACGACCAAGTCGTGGATACCCCAAAAAGTTTCCAGACTGACCAATTGGCAAAGGACTTCGGCCGGTTGCCATGTTGACCGCAGTGAACCAACCGGCCGACAATCTCGTATTAAACCTCCTGCGGGGTCTGCGAATGGCCCCCGATTTCGCCCGTTGAACGATTGAAGCCTTCTCCGTCGTCTGAATACCGATCATGAAAAAGTTCTTGGTGCTCCTGGTGCTCGCAGCG
The DNA here is from genome assembly GCA_029213145.1 of Rubripirellula sp. Taxonomy (GTDB): domain Bacteria; phylum Planctomycetota; class Planctomycetia; order Pirellulales; family Pirellulaceae; genus Rubripirellula. The sequence continues at coordinate 835 of JARGNK010000232.1, forward strand.
GTCGCGGGTACAACGATTGCTTGGGGTGTAAATAAGAGGAATTATGTCGACCGCGAGGCCTATTTTGCCTCCTTCTCAATGGCACCATCGGATTACGATTCGCTTACTAAAATCCGGAGTTCCCAAGACGTCGATCTATCGAGCAAGGCGAGGGTAGAGGTGATCGGCGAACTCACTTACGACTTCGGAGTGATGAGTCCCAACACCGAGGGTGAGCATGTTTTCAGGATCAAGAATACCGGCGAAGACGATTTAACCCTGCGATTGGGTGCCACCACCTGCAAGTGCACACTCGGAGAACTGAAGAACAACACGCTCGCCCCCGGCGAAGAATCTGACATCAAGCTCTCTTGGAGCGTGAAAAGTGGCCAAGCCGAGTTTAACCAAACTGCCCAAGTCATCACGAACGACCCCTATCAGGTCGTCTTGAACTTCGAGATCGAGGGCAAAGTCGTTGAAGACTTGGAAGTGGTTCCGGAAACCTGGACCTTCGGTGAGGTAGCGACTGGTGAACCGATCGAGCTGAGCGGCACCATTTACAACTTCATGGACCAAGACATCAAACCAACGAAGTTGAGCTTCAGCAGCCAGGAAATGACTGACTTGGCGACGTTCGAAGTCGAACCATTCAGACCTACCGAAGAGGCGGATGGACCGCGAAACATCGCGCGGCAGGCATTCCGAGTTAAGATCAAGATCGATGCTGGAATGAGACAAGGTGCCGTTTCACAAAATTTCGTATTCGGTTTCCGTAAACTCGACGAAAACGGCGAAGAGGTACCGGTACCGGACAGCGACGGCGAAGAAGAATTCGATTATTACGTCAGCACGTCGACCCAAGGGCGGGTTGTCGGCTGGTTGGGAATGATGCTGAATTCGAAGATCAAGGGAGAGCCAGGCGGCGGTTACATTTTTAACATCGGTAAAATCGGCAGCGATGATCCACTGATCGTAAAAACGTACGTTGTGCTGAAAGGCAATGAACGTGAGAATACGAAGCTGAGCGTGAGCGGGATTGTTCCCAACAAGGTAATCAAAGCGAGACTTGGCGAGCCGTTAGGCCGAGGATCGATGACCCTTTATCCGTTGGAAATCGAGTTCATGCCCGGGGAGGAGACCGTAGCACGACTGGGGATTCACTCGAAGGATTATGGCCAAGTCATAATCGAGTCCGACAATCCGAAGGTGACAAAAATGCGGATCGCCCTGAAGTTTTCTGTCGAAGGTAGATAGAGACCAACGCGTCCCATTTCAACTGTCGTAACGCTTCATGAACCGCTTTCCGCTCTGTTCCCGACGTGCGATTCGGTGGATCAATCTCTCACCCGTCGCGATTGCCCTGGGATTGATCGCGCTGGGATTGATCGCGCTGGGCTGCAGTCCGCCGCCACCCGACGTCGCTGACACGCAACTCACGATTGGCGATCCCGATTCCGACCCGGGGCGTCTGACAGACGCCCCCATCTCCCCACCCGAGTTGTTGGATTTGGAATCAACGACTGCGGAGGGGCAAGCAGGTGGCCCCGCAGACGAAACAACTGGAGGTTCAGGTGCGGCGAACGGCGATTCGGGCGATGCATCCCCGGCAAACGCTGCGACAACCCCAAATACATCCACGACAGACGAGTCAGCAACCGACGGGTCAAACACTGAAGCGACCGAGCCTGCTTTTCCGCCCGGGCAAGGCCCGTCGTCCTACAAAGAATGGCGACAACCGATTGCCGCATTGGTGATCACCGGGAATCAACATGGATACATCGAGCCATGCGGTTGCACCGGCTTAGATCGACAAAAAGGTGGACTCGCTAGACGATACACGTTCATCAAAAGCCTGCAGGAGAAGAATTGGCCCCTGATCGCGATCGACGCGGGAAACCAAGTTCGACGCTATGGCCGCCAAGCAGAAATCAAACTGCAACAAACAGCGAAAGCGCTCAAGCAGATGGACTACAAAGCAGTCGGCTTTGGCCCAGATGACCTACGCCTTGGTGTGGGCGAACTGCTTGCGGTTGCGGCCGCCGATGACCCCGCCACCGCTTTATTTGTTTCCGCAAACGTCGTGCTGATTGATGAATCGCTGATGCCGCTGACAAAAATCGTTAGCAAAAACGGGCTCCGGATTGGAATCACAAGTGTGCTCGATCCTGAATCGCTGGAAGTTACCACCAGTGAAGAGATTGTTGTCAAGCCGATCGTTGAAGCGACCAAAGCAGCAATCCAAAAGCTATCCAAGGAAGGTGCTGATGCCCGGGTACTGATGTTCTATGGCGAAGAAGAAGCAGCCCAAGACTTAGTTCGCGCTGTGCCTGGCTTTGAACTCGTGGTCGTCGCCGGTGGTTACGGCGAACCGACCTATCGTGCCGAGCCGATTGAAGGCTCGGAGACCAGGATGATCGTCACCGGGAACAAAGGAATGTACGCGGGTGTGATCGGATTTTTCCCGACTGAGGGGATCAAGTATTCGCGTGTCGCGCTCACCCACGAATTCGAAGATGCACCCGAAATGCGGAAGGTGATGCGAGAGTATCAGGACCAGTTACGAGACGTGGGCTTGCAAGGACTGGGCCTGCTGCCGCCGATACCAAACAGCTCCGGTCAAAAATATGTCGGCAGTGCGAAGTGTGGTGAGTGTCACACAACGGCTTACGATATCTGGCAGGGAACACCACACTTCAATGCGACCACCGACTTGGTGAAACCGCCTAAGGAACGCAGTGACATCGCACGACACTTTGACCCTGAATGCCTAAGCTGTCACGTCACCGGCTGGAACCCTCAAGATTACTACCCTTACGAATCGGGCTACCTTTCACTTAGCTCGCACGAACACTTGACTGGCAGCGGATGCGAAAATTGCCACGGCCCCGGCTCGGATCACTCAGCAGCAGAAGCCGAAGATTCAACAGTCAGCGATGAGGTGAAAAAACAGCTAAGAGCTGCAATGGTATTGAAGCTTGAAAACGCGCGTGACCACTGCATGAAATGCCATGACCTCGACAACAGCCCCGACTTCCACGAGACCGATGCCTTTGAGGATGTCTACTGGCCCGAAGTCGAGCACTATGGAACCGATTGACGTCGGAACGCGTGCTGACTCCGCTTATATTGAGCGGATCTGCTGCGAACCGATTTCTGTGACAGTTTCACCACGGTTCAGGTAAATCAAACTCTCAGCGAATTCTGCGATCAGACAACCAAAACGCTGCCCAACCAAAACGCTGCCCAGTCACAACGCTGCCCAGTGAAATGGCAGCAACTGAGTGCCGATCGGCACTGGCATTCGCACCAGAAGACGTCGTTGCCCGAAAGAGCGGATTCAACCCGCACTCGGATCATCCAAACTTGGATCAAGACGTGTCTGCCGAAACACGGCGGCGGCCTCTGCGAATTGAGGATTCGACACAAAAAAAGGCGAGGCCGATCCCGAAGGACCGACCCCGCCTCGCACGGGGGGACGCTTAAAATCTTGGTGTTCATCAAAGTCAGCTTGCGTCCCCCTGACACTTTCAACCATAGTCCGAACCGCTCTGTTTCGACGTCCCACCATGAGCCAATCTGAAAAATGAAAGGCTCATCCGACCTGTTTGTTAGGGAGCTGCGGGTTATGCCGTTTATGTGGCACAATTCAGCCCGCTCTGCCCCCAGCTGGAGTTGATTTGATGAACCAAAAGCTTGAATTGCCAACGCCGCTCGACGTCATTGCCGTCGGAGCCCACCCCGATGACGTTGAAATCGCTTGCGGCGGAACGCTGGCCAAACTCGTGCTGCAGGGTTATCGAGTCGGCATCATTGATTTAACCGACGGGGAGCCGACACCGAATTCGCCGGGCCCCGAGTTTCGCATGGAAGAGGCGAGGCAAGCTGCAGAGAAACTGGGAGTCCATGAACGAATCATGCTCGATCTTCCCAATCGCAGACTCATCGACTGTTTTGAACATCGCGTCGCATTAGCGAAGGAATTCCGGCGTTGGCGGCCCCGCTTGGTCATCGGTTTTGGTGACAAGACGCCAATGGCATCGCCTGATCACTGGCAGGCCATGCAGATCACTGATGCGGCCATTTTTTATAGTCGCCTCACCAAGTGGGACACCCATTTTGATGGTTTACCGGTGCACACGATTCAAAGGCAACTCTATTTTCGACTGGCAGTGGAACCAGACATGATTCCCGGACAGTCTCATCACCTGATCGTTGATATATCCAAAACGCTGGAGCAAAAAATCGCATCCTTGGAGTGTTACGAATCGCAGTTTGGCCATAAAGCCAATTTGTTCGAACGGGTTCGGGCCGCGGCGATAGTGACAGGCGCTGCGGCCGGCGCGACGGCGGGTGAGTCATTTTGCGCTGCCAAGCCATTTTTTGTCGACGACCTGGTGCAGACCGTCTTCGGTAAGAGCGGATAACCGTCACAAATACTTTCATCTGCTATCTTCGCTCGATTCTTAGCCATCCCTTTCTAGATGGCTGATTGAACCAGCATGAACGACAAGTTTCGTGAGACATCCTTTGCCGTAGCGGCTCGGAGCACGTCCCGATGCACTGATTTGTCTGGCAACGTTGAAGAATGACGTTCGCGGGCAACGGAGCAGGCCAGCCTCGCTCGCGGTTTACTTTTCCATGAAAACGACACTACACAACGTCAACTATCCGACCAAGGTGGCTGCGGCGAAAAGCAGCCACCAATCGATCGTACAGATTTACCCGTTAGACCTGAATCGCGGGCCAGTTGCTTTAGAAGAGGGTCGGTTTGTACTTGGCAGAAGTAGTGAGTGTCATTTACCGATCTGCGATGATGCGGTTTCCAGAAACCATGCGGAAATCTGGAAAACCGATCGAGGCATCGTGCTGATCGACCTGGACAGCACCAACGGCGTGCTGGTTAATGGTGAACAAGTCGTCAAACGGACGCTCAAAAGTGGTGACTGCATTCAGCTCGGAAGCCATGTGTTTCGCTTTCTGGCAGATGACGACCTGGAAACCCAATACCATGCGACCGTCTATTCAATGATGACTCGCGATGGACTGACAAACGCGTACAACAAACGCTACCTCCAAGAGACCCTCGAACGCGAAGTGGCTCGCTGTCGACGACATGATCGGCCCATCGCCGTGATTATGATGGACGTCGATCACTTCAAATCGGTTAACGATCGATTTGGACATGCGATCGGTGATTTTGTTCTACGAGAAATCTCTAAACGCTTACAAAGCGTGATTCGCCAAGATGACGTCTTAGCGAGATTTGGCGGGGAGGAATTCGCCATCGTTCTGGTGGAGGCCAACGCGGAAGATGCGGCATTGATTGCCGAAACTTGCCGAAAAGAAATTGCCAAAAGCCCACTCAGTTCACCAGCTGGCGATATCAATCTTACGGTTAGCCTGGGGGTGGTCTCTCCGGAGGCAAAAGACTTGGGTACCGCAAGTGAACTTTTGCACGATGCTGACCAACGCCTCTACGAGGCTAAGCATGGCGGCCGCAACCGCACCGTTTTTTAACATTGCATGGCCAGTGAATCGTGCGCTGTCGAATAACCGGCTCTCTTGATCAAAAAGACGCGACAGGTCGAAACGCAAGTGACACCTTGCGGAAAGACTGACCTTGCCGAAAGACTGACCTTGCTGAAAGACTGACCTTGCTGACCACCCGCGATGCAAATGAATCGCAATGAAGCAAAGAAGCTTTGGACCGTATTCACGCAGCGCAACCGCGTCGAGAACGAGCCTCTCGCCACTTCAATTTGGCATTCGAAAATGCGGCCGACGATGACGGCTGACTTGAAACCAGCATAAAGGAATCAGTCACGCTCCTGGTTGCCCACTCAGCTTTTTGCGGCATGCCAACATGAGTCGCACGGTTGCAGATCACTGCAATCGCGACGCAACTCGAGTCTTGGCAAAGCTCGATCGGCGAATGGATCTCCATTCGTTTGAAATTAAACAAGAAAAGTCTAAGGAGCTAGCTATCGGTACTGAGCATCACAGATACGGCATCGAGGTATTGCTGAATCACCTCGGCGCTGACTTCTTGCCAACCAGCCGACTTGTACCGCAAGATCGTCAACTTCAATTCCTCGACAACATCCGACAAATCATCTGGCAATTCTGGCAGGCCAGCGAAGGGTTGAGTCGGGTTCACTTCCGCAACGTCGGTTGACTTCGGTGGCGCGGGCGGATTCCCATTCGCCATCGGATTCAATTCTTCTTCACCGAAATCAGGGTCTTCGTGAACCGGTCCTGCGGCAACCCCGGACTCGTCACCGTATTCCTTTGTGCGGCCTCCGCCCTGGGCCGGCATAATGACATCCTCGTCGGTATCGACTTCGACGATCTGGCTATTGGTTGGTCGCTTTTCGTCAACGGCACCATGTGCCTGCCAACGCTGCTCCCGCATCTGAGAAACACTCCAGTTCGACTGCACAGCTCCTTCTAACCACAACGGAGCATCTTCCCAATCGAGTGCGGCGAGAAAATGGCTCCAATACAAACCTTCGTAGGTCTCGTAGCTGGAACTAAACCGATCGTAGACACGACGCAAACGTCCGACGTGGGGCGCGGTCACACCACCAACACGTCGCGACCATGCGTCATCGGAATATTGATTCGCAGGAGCGTCTGACTCAATCAACGTCTGTCGCCATTCGCCAATGATTCGACCTTTTTCCCAGTTGGTCGTACTGATCAACTCGTTCCACCGACCGACGAATGGCTGAGCCATTTCGATCAATTCGGGGTCATCTTGCAGATCATTCGACGAATCGCCTAACTCCGCGACGGCCGATTCATCCCCGAGCGTTGCGGGCTCGATGACATCAGCCGAATCGCTGCTTGGCGACTCGGCGGCCGGGTCGGTTGCGGATGTCTGATCGACCTCCGGCACCTGATCGGTTTGCGTGGTGGATTCGTCAGACGAAAAGGGGGCTTCGTAGTTGTCTTCTTGGCTCATTGGCTTTGATCGAGGGCATCCGTCGCGGATTAGAGGCGTCCGTCGCTAGAAAATTCGGTAGGGAGAAATTAAGTCTTCGACGCCACGGCGGGAAGCACTTTTGTCTGTTTTTGCGGTAGCCCTCGATAATTACGAACCAATCGGCACGGTCAGGGCAAGTTTGAGCTGTGGATAACCTGTCGTCCTCGAACGGATTACGAGAAATTGGCATACGAGAGGGCCCGCTCGCGTGTGGGGGTAGGCGGCGCACCGGATTCGATCGAGTAATCTGTCCACTCACAAACGGATGGTCCGGTAAGATTTCCTTTCACGACGAGTGATGTCAAAATGCGAAATTCAATCACTAATTCGCTGTCAATTGTTTCGTTGATCGGCGTGACCGCACTGGCCTTCGTCGCCGGTTGCGATGCCAAGAATGAGCCAGTTGTTGAATCAGAGCAGGCTGCAGAAGCAGGGGCAAACGTGAACGAATCATCTGACGAATCCGAAACACCGATCAGCTCGACCGAAAGCGACGTGGCGGCAGCCCCCGAGGGAAAAGTACTTCGGCATGCCGTTTTCTTTTCCTTCAAAGAGGAATCCACGGAGGAAGAGGTTCAAGGCGTCGTGGACGCATTTCAGTCACTTCCCGCCAAAATCGATGCCATTCAAGATTTTGCCTGGGGAATCAACAATAGCCCCGAAGGGCTCGATGACGGATTCACGCACTGCTTTTTCCTGACGTTCAAAGATCAAGCTGGCCTGCAGCAATATATTCCTCACCCAGCTCACTCAGGTGAATTTGCTGACGCATTGCGACCACACATGAAAGAGGTGTTTGTTGTCGATTACTGGGGAACGGCACCGAGCGAGGAAGAGGCCTCTGATAAAAAACGCCAGCTCAAGCATGCCGTGTTTCTCAAGTTCAAAGATGACGCCGACACTGCCGCGATCAAGACGGTTGAAGAGGGTTTTGCCGCACTGCCTTCGAAAATTGATTCGATCAAGGGATTTGAATGGGGACTCAATAACAGTCCTGAGGGCAAGAATGATGACTTCACGCACGCGTTCATGGTGACATTTGATTCGGAGGACGGTCGCAAGGAATATCTGCCGCACCCCGATCATCTCGCCTTCGTTGAAGTACTCAAGCCGGTCCTCGACAAAGTACGCGTACTTGATTTTTGGATCGGTGAATAACCTACCAGTGGCGGCAGGTCTTGACGCTCGCTTGCGGTGAATCTCGGAGTCGGCGATGAGCATCGTGATGAAGCTGGGTAAAAACGGTCGATTCGCGGGTCGCAGCAGAGGTGGCTGGTCGCCGGTCACGGTGGCATCGGCGGTCGGCCCTGAACCGCGCAGATTGCTCAAAAAATGCGATTTACGGACGGTAAACCTGGGAACAACTGGCAGCCTTTCTGTTTCATGCTTGCCACGTTCCGCGTCATGCCAAGCAATGAATTGAAAAGAATTGGCATTCAGCATATGCCACTGGTGAATCGGTACGCTCGAACCGAGTTAAAAGCGATTGATCTGAAATAACTCAAGCTCTAGTTCGATGCTCCCGACCGCGAGCTGACTTGCGATTTCTCCAAGCACGCTACTGAATTTAAA
>JARGNK010000023.1:0-29129 GCA_029213145.1 Rubripirellula sp.
TCTGGATGATATGCCGCTGGATGATATGTCTCTGAACCGTTGGCAGCGGGGGATCTATCGTGACGTACTTCGGTTCGAAAGCTACAATGCCGAAAACCTTCCTCATCCCATGGCGTGCGAATGCTTCGAATCACCGGCGGCAGCGTTTACGATCCGGCCAACTCCATCAACGGAGAGGTCCGTGATCTTTACATCGCCGATGGCAAGTTTGTCGACAAGGAGTCCTGCGACAGCGGGCGTGTGATCGATGCGACTGGGATGGTCGTTTTTCCCGGCGGTGTCGATGTTCACACGCATGTTGCCGGCGGATCAATCAATTTTGCGCGAGCGATGACGCCCGAAGATCATCGTCGGACACAGGCCTTCATTCGCACCAAGACGCGTCGCAGTGGTCTGGGCGGGATGGCACCCACGACGTTTGCGACTGGGTATCTGTACGCTGGCATGGGTTACACGACCGTGAATGAGGCGGCGGTTCCCGTGTTGTCAGCGCGGCACACACACGAAGAATTGTCCGACATTCCGATTGTTGACAAGAGTAGCTTGGTGCTCATGGCCAACAACGAGATCTTTTTGGATCTGTTGGAAGAGGGTGAAACCGAGCGAGCCAAGCAGGTCATTGCCTGGTACTTGTGGGCAGCCAAAGCGTATGGGATCAAGGCGGTGAATCCCGGCGGAGTGGCGGCATGGAAGTATGGCGACAACGCGAGCCAGCTGACTTCACCAGTTTCAGGCTACAAGAATGTGACGCCCGGCAACATTGTTGCTCAGTTGGCTCAGATCATAGATGAGTTGGGGATTCCGCATCCGATTCATTTGCACTGCAACAACCTGGGGGCTCCGGGGAATGTTTCGACCACTTTGGAAACGATGAAACATCTCGAGGGGCGTCGAGCACACTTTGCTCACTTGCAATATCACGCCTACGGTGGTGACGATTGGGGGACCATGAGGTCAGCTACGGTAGAGTTAGCGGAGTATTTTAACTCGCATCCGAATATGACGACCGACGCCGGCGCCGTGCTCTTTGGGGACACGGTCACGATCACCGCTGACGGCCCTTGGCAGCACTTGCTGTATAAGTTGACCGGAAGAAAGTGGGGGAACCTTGACGTTGAGAACGAAACTGGTTGCGGGATCGTTCCTTACACATATAAACCCAGTAATCTCGTCAATGCGGTGCAGTGGGCGACAGGGTTGGAATTGTTGTTGCTGATTGATGATCCCTGGCGAGTCTTCATGTCAACGGACCATCCGAATGGTGCGTGCTTTTGGCGCTATCCGGAAATTCTTCAACTCTTGATGTCGGCCGATTTCCGCAAAGAGTGTATGGCATCCTTGCCAGCGAATATCAAGAATCGGATCACCCTTCCAGAAATTGATCGCGAGTACACTTTGTACGAATTGGCGACAATCATCTCGGCAGGTCCCGCACGAGCTTTAGGGTTAACGCAAAAAGGTAACTTGGGAATCGGTGCAGACGCTGATGTTGTGATTTACAACCGCAACGTCAACATTGCGGAGATGTTTGGGCATCCCCGTTACGTCATCAAAGGTGGCGAAATCGTCATCGAGGAAGGTGACATTCGCGAAACCCCTGATGGTCGTGAGTACGTCATCAAACCATCCTTTGATCCAGGGACCGATGACTTTCTGCGGCCTCTGTTCGAGGATCGATATTGTATGTCCTTCGAAAATTATCCTGTTGAGATGGAGCGGATCGAAAATCCGCACCTTCAAGACTGTAAGCCGCAACAGTGACCAGAACGCATGATCACGCTGAGAATAATCAAACAGCCGACCGTGCCATTGGAGGCGGAGTGCTTGACGCCAGACCGCCTGGTTGAACTTACCAATGACCAGATTCGCGCCGCCGTTCTGTACCACGGGAAACGCCAGGTTCGTGTTGACGAATTCTTTCAAGTTGATGGCGAGCAAAGTGATGCGATTGAACTGCATGGTGACTTGGGTCGCGTGCGGCATCTTGGCCGACAAATGAGTCGCGGCACTATTGCGATTCACGGTGATGCGGGTATGCATCTAGGCGCCCATATGTCTGGAGGGGAGATCGAAGTCTTCGGCAACGCGGGCGATTGGTTGGGGGGCGAAATGCGTGGAGGTCGGATTCGCATTCATGGTCGGGCTGGGCAACAAGTTGGTGCGGCTTACCGAGGAAGTCTCGTCGGTATGCGGGGTGGCAGCATTTTTGTTGATGGAGCCGTTGGGATTGAAACCGGCATGCGGATGAAACGAGGTTTGATCGTGGCGGGTGGCCGCGCTGGTGATTTTGTCGGACTGCAGATGAAAGGTGGCACGATCCTGCTTCGTCAGGGAGCCGAGATTCGCACCGGCGCCTGGATGCAGCGTGGGACCATCATCTCGCTAGAGAACCTTCAGTTGATGCCGACCTTTGCTTACAGCGGCACCTACAACCCGACGTTCGCTAACGTGTTGGCCGGTCGGCTGGCCAAGTTTGGTACCGAGTTGCCGTTCGATGTTTCCGAGGGAGCGTACGACCGGTACTGCGGTGACAGGGCGGTTCCGGGGAAAGGTGAGGTCCTAATCTGGAAACCGCTTTAGCGATTTTCTGTGCTCCTCGGGTCGGAATTCCGCTCTTGCAAAAAGAGCGGTCGCCGTTTCAATCAGAACGGTTTGTGCGTCCTAAATTCAGTCCGGTGCGGCAAGAACTACCATCAGTCCAGTCGGACTAAGAAATGCGGCTTGATGAATCGGAAAGGGCTTTCCGACCAATGGAGCATCGTGCTGGGCAAATCATTTCACGTCGAGCAGTTCGATCTTGAAATGTAACGTGCTGTTGGGTGGAATCTTGGGTGGACTGCCGGCTTCCCCGTAGCCCATTTCAGACGGGATTTCCAACTCAATCATCCCACCTTCACCGATCAGTTGCATCCCTTCAGACCAGCCGGTGATCACGCTCCGCAGGCCGAAGGTCGCTGGCTCCGAGCGGTCGTAGGACGAATCAAAAACAAATCCATCGTCCAGCCAGCCGGCATAGTCGACCGTCACTTGGCTGTTCGCGGTCGGCCGCTGCCCATCGCTTTTGCGAAGGATGCGGTACTTGAGCCCCGACTCAGTCACCGTGAACTCGGTTGGCGCATCGGGGTCAATGACGCTGGGGCCGGTTCTTTGTTTTGGGCCACAGGAGACGGCGCTGAGAGAGGCGAGTGCCAAGGTCAGTCCCAACGCTTGGATCGGAGCGTGCAACTTAGAAAACATGCCGTGCCTTATGGAAAAATACGGGGAATCGTTGGGGTGGCTGTGAGATATTACCTCACAATTTGCCAGTACGAGTCAGGGGACCTGATTGTTCGTGCCCTGCATTTCATTGAGTGCTCGATTGGCGACCCGCACAATGTACTTGTTCGGCTGGTCTTTGAGGGCACCCTGCAATGCGTCAGTGGCCGGTTTTGCTTCATCGTCCATTTCGTCAAGAACAATGGCCGCAGCTAGGCGGCCCCATTGGTGATCGCTGACCAGTTCCTGTTGCAGGATTTTGATGGCGGCAGTGGGATTGCCCAGTCGGGCGATCGCCCGAGCCGCCGCGATTCGCACGCTGGGCGAGGTGTCTGTCAAGCATCGTTTGATTGCAGTTCGGGTTTGATTGGCGGCTTGCGCAGTAGCGACATCGGGCCCAATATTTCCGATTCCGGTGGCGCTCCAGTATCGAACGGAAGCGTTTTCATCTTGCAGGCCGGCAATCAAATCGTCCAATTGATCGGGGCCGCTGGAGGCTTGGGTGGCAATTGTGACTAAACGTTCTAAGAGTTGGGCGGAGTCCGGGCGGTCGTGCAGGATGTCGTAACGAGATCCGGCTTGCTTTTCTTCGATTTCGATTTCTGCCTCAGGAATCAAGCCAACATCACCAATTTCATTTTGCCAGTCTTTTAATGCGGTTCGCATTTCCGCTAGCTTGCCCGCGTGCTCAGGATTGTCGGCGAGATTATTGACTTCGTGAAAGTCATTTTCCAAGTCGTAAAGTTCTTCTGCAGGTTTAGTCGCTGCGCTGAAGACCGTCATCGTTTCAGTGAGGTTACCCGATTGCTCAGCGCGACGAATTTCGATCATCGTCGCACCCTTTTCGGGGGTATTCATATATTGGTAATACGGTTTGAGTGGCTCGAAATTTCGCACGTATCGAAAGCGTTGGTCGCGCACGGTTCGGATGATGTCATAGCGTTCATCCATGCGGTCGCGGGCACCGAATACATACTTGCGTTTTGGTGGCAGTTTCGTTCCGAGAAACGGTTGCCCTTGTAGCTTGTTTGGGATTGGGACTCCAGCGAGGTTCAATACGGTCGGGGCAAAATCGACGGAACAAACCAAGCGGTCATCGACAGTGTTCGGTTTGCCTTGATCGTCATCTCGAAGTGATTTGGGAATGCGAACAATTAGGGGGATATGTGTTCCCGAATCGTAAAGCCAGCGTTTTGCGCGAGGCAGTCCAACACCGTGGTCGGACCAGAAAAAGATAATTGTGTTCTCGTACAGGCCGGCCTCTTTTAGCTCGTCAATCAATCCTCCGGCCCAGGCATCCATTGCCGTAATCAATTCGTAATTGCGTTTCCAGTCTTCTCGCGTTACCGGCGTGTCCGGATAGTAGGGGGGAAGCGTGGTTAATTCTGCGGAATCCTGTCGCTCTGCAGTCGTCAAGTCTTTGGTAACCGACCGGTACTTGCCTTCGCTTGCGATGCCACTTTCGTGGCATCCGGTGAAATTGAAGACGGCAAAGAAGGGCTCGTCTTTAGTGCGGTTTTTCCAATGCGCTCTACCACCTGATTCGTTCCAGATCGTTCGGGCCGAGGGTTCACGAAACTGGTAATCGGTTTTGCTGTTGTTGGTGCAGTAATATCCCGCTTGCTTCATCAGCATTGGAAATGGCTTTAGCCATTTTGGCAGCACCGCATTGCACCGCATGTGGTGTGTGCCAATGCTGTTCTGGTACATCCCGGTGATGATTGACGAGCGGTTGGGAGCACAGACGCCAGCGGCGGTGAAGGCGTGCGTGTAGCGGACCCCTTCGCTCGCTAGCGTGTCAAGGTTGGGTGTGATCGCATGCGGGTCGCCATAGCAGCCAAGGTGAGGGCTGATATCCTCACATGAAATCCACAGCACGTTAGGGGGCGTGTCTGACGCAATTGCTGTGGTTATCAGTACGGCCCAGCAGGCGATGACTTGCCATGAACGGTGCAACATGGGATCTTTCAGGTTCGGTAATGAAGTCTGGATGCCGCCGGACTACGCTTTACAGATGATTGAGGGTACCCCGTCGGCGACTGCCCGCTAGTTTACACCATCCCGAATTGGTGAATTGATGCTTGGTATTTCTTTGCGAGTTGTTCTTTTTTTTGCTGTGATGGGTCTCGCCCGTTCGGGTGCCCAGGGGCAGATGATTGTCGCGCATCGTGGTGCCTCGCATGATGCACCCGAGAATACGATGGCTGCTTTCGACTTGGCGTGGCAGCAGGGGAGTAGCGGAATCGAGGGTGATTTTTATCTCACGGCCGACAAGCAAATTGTCTGCATTCACGATGCCGACACAATGAAGACAGCGGGTCGCAAGCTGATGGTCGAGAAATCGACGCTCAAACAACTCCGCGAACTTGAATACGGTGCCTGGAAAGGTGCGCAATTTCAAGGGGAGTCGATCCCGACGTTTGATCAAGTGCTTGCGTGTGTCCCGGCTGGAAAGACATTTGTCATCGAGTTGAAATCAAAATTGAAAATCGTTCCGGCGTTGGTCGAAGCGCTCAAGCGAAGTAATACAGACGAGATTAAATTGCTGATCATTACCTTCGACGAAGCAACAGCCACTGAATGTAAACGCCAGTTGCCAGATGTGAAGGTGCATTGGCTGACCAGTTTTGACAAAAGGCAATCCCCGCCAACGCCAACTGCCGAGCAGATTGCATCGGTCGTTCGTCGCTCAGGAGTCGATGGTGTGGGAATGAAAGGGGATACCGGAATCCTCAATGGCCAATTTGTTCAAACTCTGCAGCAGGCCGGGTGCAAAGAGTTTCATGTTTGGACGGTAGATTCAATTCGGGATGCAACGTATTTTCAGCAACTTGGGGCAATCGGAATAACGACCAACGTACCGGCCGTCATTGCGAATGCGATCCGCCGCGCTCAGTGAGTCAGCGCGTAGAAGAGAATGTTGATTGTGACTGCGTACGATCGGATTGAAAAACGTTCGAAGAAGTCGAGCGATTCACCTTCTCGCTCCCAACCGTCAGCAATGTCGGTGTTGTGAGTTGCGACGGCCAGCAATCGCTCGTTGCGGTCGAACAGTCCCATGAAATGAACTTCCCGAACCCCTTCGTAACCTCCGCTGGGGTTGCGATGCACCCCAGGGGGATCAAACTCCATCCCCGATTGCGCATAGAAAATCCGGGCTGGGACCTGGGGGCATTCTTCCAGTGGGTAAACGATCGAAAGAATCGAATGGTTCGATGGGATTGGTTTCCATTTCCAGTCCGAGCGTAATTGGCCGACGTTACGGTAAAAGTTGTTCCATTCGGCGATTCCCCAGAAATCGTCTGCCCACAGAAAACCGCCGGCATCGAGATAGCGTGATAACGCCTGCTTCTCCGCTTCAGACAGATTTTGCCATCCCACATCGCTCATGAATAAAAACGGATGATCGAAAATCTCAGGGTCGGTCAATCGCAGCACGATGGGCTCAGGGTTCACCGACATCGAAGTTAATTCTTTGAGCCGCAGGATCAGATTCGACTCGGCTCTCGGGTAGTCCGTTTCCCAGCGTTCCCAGTCGCGGCCTTCATGGCGATACCATGATTCGCCAAAACCGCCTGTGCTGTCGTACTTGACACGAACGAATGTGAAAGAATCGTTGTCGGCAAGGCTCCCCTTTGAGGGGGGCGGAGGTGAATCACCAAGACTCCACCAGCCAAAACCACCAAAAAGCAGCAAAGTAAGCAAGATGAGTGCGATTTGTCGCCTCACGATCAGCCTCGACTTAAACAGGAAAAGATTGAAAACACCTCAAATTGCCTCCTTGGTGAAAGTGTAGCAAAGCGACTATCGTATAGGTAAATCTCGTTTCTCGGAGTGAACATTATGAAGTCAGCGCGTTTGCTGTTGCCCCTTTTGGTTGCTGGGTGGTTTGTGGTTGGTATGTCGTCGAATGCGGACGCACAATACCCAGTTGCAGTCGTGCCGGTTCAAACAGTCTCTCCCGTGGTGGTCGGTTATTCAGCGCAACGGCGTGGGTTGTTTGGGCGTCGCGTCGTTTATCGGCCTGTCGTTTCCGCACCTTACGCAGTACCGGTTGCACCCGTCGTTGGTACGCCGGTTGTCGCCGCGCGGCCGGTTGTCACCGCGCGGCCGGTTGCCGTTGTGCCATCCGTTACCGTTGCTCGCCCCGTGGTTGTCGCACCGGCGCCAGTTGCCGTTCCTGTCATGACATATCGAGTTCCCACCGTGCCGATTGTTCCTGTACAGACCTATCGCTTGCCGGTAACACCGGTTTGGGGCTGGTAGGGTTGGTTTCATGCTCGTTCGTAGGATGCGATGACGAGATGGTTTTGGGAATGAAGTAGATCCCGCTAGTGCCGGCGGGATCTGGCCTGTCTCTTTTCTCCAGGTCAAAGGGTGGCGATCTGCCGCCCACCGCAAAGTCAGTGCCTCGCTGCAAAGGTACAGCCTCGCTGCGAAGTTGTTTCTCGAGCGTTTTTTGGCAATTGCAGTTGCTTGATTGTTCGTGCTTGCACGGATGGTGCCGCATGCACATGCATCAGCCGCCTGGGGATGGCAGTAAGTCTGCTAACGACGGTTGGTTATTCGCTTCGCGTCCCTCTCAGGTCGCAGCCTTTTTCAAGCGTTGGAATCCATCGATCAATGCCGCCGATTCCGAGCCGATGGCGACGAAATTGAAGCCGCGTCGGAGATGATCGGCAACATTGTCGACATTGCTCAGGATTCCTGCCGCTTTTCCCTGGTTACGGCAAGCCGCGACCACTCGGTCTAAAGCCGCCAATTGAGTGGGGTGTTCAAAGTTGCGTGGGCAGCCGAGTTGAAAGCTCAGATCTAAGGGACCGACGAACAAAACGTCGACACCCTCAACCGCTGCAATCTGTTCGGCGTTCTCAACCCCTGCGGCAGTTTCAATTTGGACAATGGTCAAAATCTTTGTTTCGGCTTCACGCTGGTATTGCTCTGCCCGCAGTCCGAACCCTGTGGCCACCGTTGAACTGGCAACACCACGGACTCCGCGAGGTGGGTAACGTGTAAATGAAACGGCGGCGGTAGCTTCGTTCGCTGTGCTGATGTAGGGAACCATCACGCCGGCGGCTCCTAGGTCGAGAGCTCGTTTGATCTGGTCTTGATGATTTGAGACGACTCGAACAATCGGTGAACAACCTGTTCCTTCGATTGCCAGCGTTAAATTTGGCAAGGAGTGTTCGCTACCCGCTCCATGTTCCAAATCGATCAAGACCCAGTCGAAGCCGAGGTCAGCTGCCACGCGAGCGGCGCAAGCGTTGCCGAGATTCAAGAACGTGCCCAGTTGTCGTTCCAGTAATCGCTGTTTGTTGATCCAACCTACAGGCATCAGGAAACTCGTTCTTTGAGGATTGTCGTATTGCGTTAGTTACGCGATCGGCGAGTGCACAGCCAGTGGTAGTTCCGCCGTAAAACGCATATCACCAGCTTGCGTCATCGATTTCGGGGCTTCATTTTGAATGAACGCGTTAGCGAGCCATCTTGTTCCCCAGCAGATATTGTTAGTTGGTCATGAGGCATTTTTGTTTACCCACTGACGGGTGGGTTACCGCAGCAGCGCTCAGGTCGCCCACTGCCGGTCGGGCCGTGTTGCAAGCAGGTTGGCTTCTGGATCGTTGATGAAGGTCTCGGTAGCAGGATCGATTTCCAGTTTTCGGTTTAGGATCCACGCGATTGCGGCGGCATGACAAGCAATGTGGCTGCGGCGCATGACTTGCGAGTTGGCAACTGGTTTGCCACGCGAGCGGACGCAGTCGAAAAAGTTTCGGGAGTGTGCTGATACTTCCAAGCCGGGGGCTCGCTTGTTTGGTGTCGGTGGTTGCTCGACCAAGTCGGTAGGTTGGATAACGACTTCGCCACTGTCACCTGTTTCAATCCAGCCTTGATCACCAATCAGTCGTACTGGGCATGTCCCGAGTCGGGTGATGTATTGGGGTGACCGGTCGCCGAAAGGTTCTGGCAGAAAATCGATCACTAACTTGACCCCGTTGGCGTATTTACAGACGATTTTGTCCGCCATCGGTTCGTAAGTTATTGGCAGTGTATCGTCCGCTTGGTTTGCCCATTGGCAGATATCCACCGTGTGAGCGCCCCAGTCAAGCAGTCTCGCGCCGGAATCAAAATCCCATTGCCCGCGCCAGCGGCCAGCGACATATTTTTGATTGAAGGGTCGCCACGGTGCGGGGCCGAGCCAGAGATTCCAGTCAACCACATCTCTTGGGGGTAACGGTTCCGCCGGCAGCCACGTATTGTCCAGTTCTGGCATGTAAACCGAAGCGTGCATCGTGTGCATCTTTCCGATCTTGCCCGTGTGAACGAGTTCGACTGCTTGTCGGAAGTTGCGGACGCTGCGTCGCTGCGTGCCTGCTTGGAACACACGTCCTGTGCGACGGATTGTTTCATCCAGTTTTTGGCAGGTCTCAATGGTGATGCCGCATGGTTTTTCACTGTAGATGTCCTTGCCTGCTTCGGCGGCCATCATTGATGCCAAGCCGTGCCAGCGGTCACCCGTCGCGATTAGTACTGCATCAATCTCTTTTCGATCGAGCAGCTCGCGAAAGTCATTGTGTAAATCACAATTTGAGTTGCCGTAATGGCTGTCGACTAACTTCTTTCCCGTGTCGCGGCGACTCGCTTGCACATCGGCGATGGCGATGCAGCGAATGTCGTCGAATTTTAACATTGCTGCCAAGTCATACCTGCATCTTGGCCCGATACCAATCACGCCAAGTGTTAATTGGTCATTTGGCCCAACTCGTTGTTGTGAGAGTGTGCCCGTTTGATCTTGTGCGCTTGTCTGCTTGTCGCACGTGTTCAACGCGCTTCCCGTGGCAGTGATCGCTCCGGCGACCTTCGCCGTTGTTGATAAAAATTCGCGGCGATTCGAAGAGGTTTTTTTCATCGCTAAATCTCGGTGCAACTAGGAATGGCTGGGGAGTGAACGAGATAGGGGATGCTCGGTGACATTGTGAGGTGCTGGTGTCATCGAATGCGTGATTATAGTCTCCACGCTGCGCGGCCATGCGACGCTAGCAGGCCGAATGCCAATCACGTGATTCGCTCTTTTCTTGCACTTTCCCCACTTGGCTCGCAATTAAATTCAACGAATCTCGTCCCCAAGATTCCAATCGCCGTTGGGCTGCTGATCTCGGGTAGTTGGGCTGCTGATCTCGGGTAGTTGTATTTGGGGGTGCCCGAACGGATGGTTCTGGTCACCCGCTTGATGGCTTTGGCTTACCAAATCCCACACTGATCTTTTCTTTGCGTTATGGTCGGGTGTCGGGGGTTGTGAGGTGACGCTGTTTTGCAGCGTTTCGGCGTGATTGGGGTAAACGATGAGGGAATCAATTCAATTTTGCAAAGCGTTGCCGCTAATGGGTTAGGCGTTCCAGATGCCATCTCAAAGTTGCTAAAATTGGCGGCATGATCCACGATGAATTATGGCTAGACCGGTACCGCACTGACGGCTTTTTCGTTGGTCGACAGTTTCTTTCACCCGACGAAGTGACGGAATTGGTGGGGCATGTGCAGCGGTACATCCATGAACGAATACCGACGATGCCATCCGAACAAGTTTTTTACGAGGATCAGCAACAGCCTGAATCTTTGAAGCAAATCCAGCAGATGTGGAAGCATGACGATTATTTTCATGCACTCATGACCGAGGGGAGATTTCGACAGGTGGCGGAAAAGTGCCTTGATGGCCCTGTCGTTCCAAAAAACCTTCAGTATTTCAATAAGTCACCCGGTGTGAATCAACCGACGCCCGTGCACCAAGATGCTTTCTATTTCATGTTGGATCCTCCTTTAGCGCTGACGATGTGGTTGGCACTCGATGAGGTCGATGAGGAGAATGGGTGTGTGCGGTACATTCCTGGTTCACACCGTCAACCACTACGGTCACATCAGCGAACTGGTACGTTGGGCTTTAGCCAGGGCATCACGGACTATCCGCTTGCAGATGAAAGGGAACGCGAAGTTCCACTGTGTGCTAGGCCCGGTGACTTGCTAGTTCATGATGCGATGACGATTCACCGGGCAGATGGAAATCGGTCCAGCACGCGAACTCGGCGGGCACTTGGCATGATCTACTACAGCGAACGCGCAAAAGAAGATACTGCCAGGCACGCAAAGTACCAGCGGCAACTGGCGAGCGAGATGAAATCAAAAGGCCGAGTTTGATCAAAATGCGGAGAATGCAACCTATGTTAAAAACCAATCGTATTTTTTGTTTCATGCTGTTGACGGTTGTCGCCGCAGGACTGCCTGCGTCGGGCCAAGCAGTGGAAGGACCTGCTCAACCATTTTTGGGCACGCCTGCGATGGAGATGGCGACCGTGTTCAGCAATGAACGGTTTCCCAACGTTGTGGTCACGATGAAGGGAACGGTGATCGCTTCGTTTGGTAATTCAAACGTGCGTGTTCGTCGCAGTGAAGATGGTGGGAAGACCTGGGGCGACGAAATCATGATCGCTGATCCCGGTTTTCAAGGTGGTGGAATGACGGTCGATGAACAGTCCGGTGATATTTTGGCGTTTGTCGAGGCCCATCATCCACCAGCCAAGCTGACGGTTTATCGTAGTTCCGATGACGGAAAGACGTGGAAGCCCGAGTCGACGACGCTCTCGCCTGATTCACAAGGAAATCTGCCGTCGATGCACATGAACGAGCATGGCATCACCTTGCGGCACGGCAAGCATCGCGGTCGCTTGGTGCGACCGAGTCGATGGTATGCAGAAAAGAACGATCGCAGTCAGTGGCCATTTCATTACACCAATGCGATTTACAGCGACGACGGTGGTAAGAGTTGGCGGACAAGCGATCCGTTCCCCGAAAACGGGACAGGGGAGGCAACGTTGGTTGAGCTCGCCGACGGACGCCTATACTACAATTCTCGCGTCCATTGGCAGGAACGCCCGCAAAACACGCGTCGTCGTGCAGCCTGGAGTGACGACGGTGGCCAGACTTGGAAAGATTGGCAGGTCGTCGAAATCCTGCCCGATGGTCACCAGCATCGATCTTACGGATGCATGGGGGGCTTGGTGCGACTGCCGGTTCATGGCAAAGACATTTTGGTTTTTAGTAACCTCGATACGCCCAAGGCGACCCGTGAACGTGCAACTGTCTGGGCGAGCTTGGATGGGGGCAAGACCTGGCCGGTCAAACGCTTGGTCTACGATGGCAAGAGTGGTTATTCCTCGCTCGACGCAGGCCGTACCGGAACGCCCAGTGAAGGTTGGATCTTCTTGCACTTTGAAGGGGGACCGAAGGGAGCATCTCAGGTTGCTCGTTTCAATCTGTCCTGGCTGCTTGACGGTGAGCCAACAGGTGATGGGAAAATCGAAATCGATCTTGAACGCTAGCCAGGTCCCGATGCAGCACTCGTGTACGTTTCCGACACCAACAACAAATTGCGTTCGAGCTTTAGTTTGATGAATCCAGATTGTGCTTTGATTTCCGCAACTCGTTCTGCCGAAATCGGTCAGCGAAGATTGCTGGTACTCCGATGGGCCCTGCCCCTGTGGTTGGTCCTGATCGCGCTAATACACGATGTTCCTACTCAATCGGTTGAGCGTCCGATGAATGTCGTTTTTGTCTTGGTGGATGATCTGGGATGGAAAGATCTAGGATGCTACGGCAGTGACTATTACCAAACGCCCAACATTGATCGGCTTGCTTCTTTGGGGATGCGGTTTACCGATGCCTATGCGGCCTGTAACGTCTGTTCGCCGACGCGGGCCGCGATCATGACAGGGAAGTATCCAGCGCGATTATTGCTCACGCAGTGGTTGCCGTCAGGACGCTGGAATCGCGAACGCCATCGGATGCGTGAGGGTCGTTACTTGTCGAATTTGCCTTTGGAAGAAGAGACGATTGCAGAAACGCTTCGCGAAGCAGGCTATCGGACTGCATTCATGGGCAAGTGGCATTTGGGAACCGAAACCTATTGCTATCCCGAGCATCAGGGGTTTGACGTCAACGTGGCTGGTCGGGATTACGGTGCCCCCGGGAGTTACTTCTATCCTTTCAAAGGAAGTTGGGAAATTCCGACCACGGGGAAGGTTCTTGTCAAAGAATCACCTTTGTCTGGTAAGCCCGGGGATTACCTCGTCGATCGCTTGGCAGAGGAAGCCGAGGTGTTCATACGTCAGAACGCTGACAAACCATTTTTTCTAATGCTGTCGCATTACGCGGTTCATACACCAATGCAAGGCAAAGCTGATAAGGTGGCTCGCTACGAGCGAGTTGAAAAAGAGAAGCGTCAGGGGCCACCTGCGTATGCGGCGATGGTTGAAAGCGTGGATGACAGTGTTGGCCGCGTGCTGAAGACTCTCGAATCACTGTCCTTGGAAGATCGTACTCTGATTATTCTCACCAGTGACAACGGAGGGTTTGCCAAGGCCACCGATAATTCACCCCTTCGAGCCAACAAGGGGAGCAATTTCGAGGGTGGGCTTCGAGTGCCGTTGATTATTCGAATGCCAGGTCAATCTACTGTTGGTAGTGTGTCCACGGTGCCCGTGATCAGCACCGATTTCTATCCCACGATCCTGGAAGCGACTGGCCAGTCGCTTCGCCCCCACCAGCACGTTGACGGGGTCAGTTTGGTCAGCCTTTTGTCCGGTGGGAAAGAATTGCCGCGAGAAGCGATCTATTGGCATTACCCCCATTACAATCGGCATCCATCTAGTTTTCCTTCCAGCGTGGTCCGCTCGGGAGATTGGAAGCTGATCGAGTCATTGGAGGACGGTCAGCTATTTCTGTTTAACCTAAGACAGGATCTTGGCGAAACGAAAAATCGAGCGGACGATGAGCCGACTGTGGTCGCTGATTTAACAAATCGGTTGGAGCGTTGGCGATCGAATGTCGGTGCGGATCCAATGAAACCTAATCCCGAATATCAATTCGACCAGAATTGATTGATGATCCCTTGCGTCACATTGGTTGGTTCCAATGCGAGTGAGTTCGAAATTTTGACTGCCCTACTCTTTTCTGGAGAACAAACGTGAATCGTTACAGTATCGAAGAATTCGTGCAACAGACACGACAACAAGATCGTGGGCAGGGTTTATTTGAGATGGAATCTGAGCGCATGCTCGAATTAAATCTTAATGGTGCGCTTTGGACCAAAATGGGGTCGATGGTTGCGTATCGTGGCAATGTGAAATTTGTTCGAGAAGGAATCTTAGAACAAGGCATCGGGAACTTGTTGAAAAAAGCTGTTTCCGGGGAAGGCGCTCGGTTGACCAAAGCCGAAGGAGCGGGGCAGGTTTATCTGGCTGATAGTGGTAAAAAGATCACCATCCTGAATCTGAAAGGCGAAACCTTGTTCGTTAACGGCAACGATTTGTTGGCGTTCGAGCCGACAATCAAGTACGAGATCAAGATGATGAAGAAGGTCTCTTCCATGCTAGCTGGCGGCTTGTTCAACATCCGTTTGCAAGGGTCTGGGATGGTGGCGTTTACCACCCACTATGATCCACTCACATTGATGGTCACGCCTGACTGTCCCATCACCACTGACCCGAATGCGACGGTGGCATGGTCGGGGACGCTCGAGCCGCAAATTAAAACCGATGTTTCACTTAAAACGTTCGTGGGACGCGGAAGTGGTGAATCGGTCCAAACTCAATTCGCTGGCAATGGATTCGTCGTCATTCAACCTTACGAAGAGGCCTACTTCCAGGCGGGAACTTAGGAAGGCAACGCCGGCACCGTTCAGATGTGCAGGATCGTTCTTCATCGGCGATCCTCGCGATCACGATCGCAGGGATCGCAGCGCATGTCCTTTCAGACTAATCGAGGGCGATTCAAACGGCACAGGCGTTTTTTACACAGCCCGCAAGGTTTGACTGGACGTGCCATCGCCCGCAGGTACCCATCGCCCGCAGGTACCACAAGAAGATGGGGATCAGGAATTCGGCTTGCTAGAAGACGCCCCTTGCCGTTGCCTGGGCCACCAGCACTCCACAAGCTGTGCCCATCACCACAATTGCGGCGAGATACTTCCACGTTTCTCGAAAGTTCACGAATACGTAGTACAGCGCGTAGGGTGGAATCAGGGCCAGCAGGCCTTTTTTTCCGGTCGCTTTGACAGCATGCACCAGGATCATCCAATAGCCACCGAGTGCGATCAGTCCGACTGCGATGCCAGAGAGCAGCAAGAACAGTCCCATCGGATTGAAGTCGACATCCTGGTCGACGCGTCTTGATGCATTGACGGCGAGGACTGCGATCGTCAATCCACTACCAAGCACAAACAGCACCAATGCCAAGGCCCACCAGGGCAGCCCCGCTCCTTTGAGCATCTTTTCCTGCATCTGCTTGGCTTGGACCATATCGTCCGCCGCCTTTTGTAACGCCAAAGTGCCATGGTCGATGTCGACCCCGGCAGTTTTATGCGAATCAAATTGCATGCCCGATTCTTTGTGATAGCCGCATTTGACACACAGAACTGCGTCCGCCTTCATCTCCGTACGACAAGCAGGGCAGACCGCTTCGACGATCTGGTTCATGCCTTCTTCGGCGAGTAAGTCTTCAATTCCGCTGGGGACTGGTTCGGGCGCAGGCTTCGGGGGGGCAGATTTTGCAGGTGCGGTCTTTGTGGGGGCAGCAGCTGCCCCGCCTGGAATCCGAAGCGATTTTTGGCATCCAGGACACTTAACGACCTTGCCAGCTGCCGCATCCGGGATACTCAACGCCTTGCCGCAGGTGCACTTGACTCGAATTGGCATTGGGGCGAACGAGGGGGATCGGTGAAACGAAGTAGTGGCTACAAGGCGACATTCTAGTCAATGATGCCGCCCTGTGTGAGCAGGATTTTGTCCCCTCAAGAACTTACTGGGAATGTCAGTGAGCGTCTTTCGCGATCAGCTTGGCCGAGACGACGCAAAGGCTACCCACGGTCGCAGAGGCGTATAAGGCAGGCCGCTATTCAAGGCAGGAAATCTATCAAGTCGGTCGACCCAGGCCGAAAGGTTCCTGTCTGGGTGTTCTTCGCTGGGTGTTCTTCACTGGGTGTTCTTCACTGGGTGTTCTTCACTGGGGGGCTCATCCCTGGTTGATCACGCCATTGACGACTTGGCCGTGCACATCGGTCAAGCGGAATTGTCGACCTTGATATTTGAACGTCAGGCGTTCGTGGTTGATCCCCAACAGGTGCAGCACGGTCGCCTGTAAATCATGGACGTGAACACCCTGCTCGACAATGTTGTAGCCGTATGGATCGGTTTCGCCGTAAGACATGCCTGGTTTGACTCCACCCCCGGCCATCCAAAGGCTGAAACACTTCGGATGGTGGTCACGTCCAAAATTGTTTTCGGTTAATTTGCCTTGGCAATAATTCGTCCTGCCAAATTCACCGCCCCAAATCACGAGCGTGTCATCAAGTAATCCGAGGCGTTTTAGATCTCGGACAAGGGCAGCGGAAGGTTGGTCGGTTTCACGACATTGTCCCGGTAAACCTTTTGGGAGTCCGCCGTGATGATCCCAGCCCGGATGGTAAAGTTGAATGAAACGGACGCCTCTTTCAGCCAGTCGTCGTGCCATCAAGCAATTGGCGGCGAAGGATCCTGGATTTTTGACATCGGGACCGTAATCGTCCAACACATGTGCCGGTTCATCGGCGAAATTCGTTGCTTCGGGAATGGAGGCCTGCATCCGAAAAGCTAATTCATACTGTGCGATTCGTGTCTCAACTTGACGATCCTGTTCGCGATTGAGTTGCATTTGGTGCAATTGCTGAAGTGCGTCCATCGTGGCTCGCCGACTGTCGGATTCAATGCCATCAGGATTGCTTAGGTAAAGAACAGGATCTTTACCGCTTCGGAATCTCACTCCTTGATGTCGACTGGGCAGGAAGCCGCTGCCCCAAAGTCGTGACACCAATGGTTGACCCCCCTTGTTCTTGGTCACCATGACGACAAATGCTGGCAGATTTTCGTTTTCGCTCCCCAAGCCATAGTCGAGCCAAGCGCCCATGCTGGGGCGACCGGGGAACATACTGCCGGTTTGCAGAAAGGTCACGCCTGGCCCGTGATTGATAGCCTCGGTGAACATCGACCGCACCACGCAGATATCGTCGGCGATTTTAGCTGTATGCGGTAGCAGTTCGCTCATCCAGGTTCCGCTTTCACCTTGTTGTTCAAATTTGAACGGTGAACCAACTAGTGGCAAGCTTGATTGATTACCACTCATGCTGGTCAAGCGTTGGCCTTGCCGCACGGCATCCGGTAGCTCGGTGCCCTGTTTTTCATTCAGCAACGGCTTGTAGTCGTAGAGATCCATCTGGGAGGGGCCACCCGATTGGAACAGATAGATGACCCGTTTGGCTTTTGCCGGATGGTGGAGAGATGGCAGGGCACCGGGACGGCCCGCTGCATCGGGGACTAAGTCCGAGCCCATCAGCATTCGTTGCAGTGCCAAACTTCCGAGACCGATGCCGGTCTGTTGCAGGACTGCGCGGCGTGAAAGTAGCGTTGTCATTGATTTCGTATCTCGATGTTGGTTGCTGAGCGAATGCATGATGTATTTGGGATAAGCAATTAGGCATTTAACTGCGGGTTGATGTGACTCGATTCATCTGTCTCACTAACGTTTCATCATGCTTTGGTCATAATTCAGCAGCGCTCCCACGACGACCGTTAGTGCCGCTAGATGGTTCCGATCCAGGTCGGGTAATGGTGCTGCCCGTCCAATTCCCAGGAAGGCCGAGGCGCGATCTGGTTTTGCTGAAAAGTAGTTGTATTGACTTCGATAAAGCGAAACCAAAACGTCGATTTCGGATGTGTCTCCCGTGCGGCTAGTCATCATGCGGAACGCGATTTGAATTGAATTTTGAACACCAGTGACGCCGTGCTGTCGACTCAGGTCTTCGGCCAGTCCACGCGCTGCTTCCACATATTGTGGGCCATTCAGAAGCACCAACGCTTGCAGCGGTGACGAGGTTTTTTCTCTTTGGACGCGGCATACATCGCGTTTCGCTGCATCGAATGTCATCATTGCCGGCGCGGGACCGGTCCGCTTCCAGTAGGTATATAGACTGCGACGATACAAGCCTTCTCCGTCGTCTGCCTTCGAAGGCTTAAAGGATGCTTCCAGTTCGTACGGTTTCACGGGCGGTCCACCCTGTTTCAAAACCAATCGGCCGCTAAGCGCTAAGGCATTGTCTCGAAGCATTTCAGCCGGTAGACGGTAACTTGGGTGACGCGCCAGCCATCGATTGTCTGGATCGACTGTCTCATTTTTTGAATCGGTGGAATGGCTCTCGCGACAATAAGTTTCGGATGTCATTAAGGTTCGCAGCATGCGTTTGACATCCCAGTCGCTCTCAACTAACTCGACGGCCAGCCAGTCCAATAGCTCAGGGTGCGTTGGGGGTGCACCCTGGCTGCCAAAGTCTTCCGGCGTACGAACCAAGCCTGTTCCGAAACAGAGCTGCCACAAACGATTGACGGCCACGCGACTTGTCAGTGGGTGTTTGGGATCGCACAACCAACGAGCAAATCCCAGCCGATTTCGTGGTAGTTCGTCGTTAAATGGTGGTAGCGATGCAGGTGTCATCGCTTCCACCTCGTCACCACGATTGTCGTAAGCACCACGGATCAGCAGGTAAGTGGTTCGCGGTTGCTCGCGTTCTCGCATCACCATGATCTCTTGTAGCGAATCCTCTGTTTGGAATTGTTTTTGTCTGGCCGCAGCGATTGTTTTCTTGCGCTCGATCACGACTGGATCGTGTCGTTGCAGTGCATGGTCGATCCAGGTGATAGGATCGCGTTCCCATTTCTGCCGCCAAGTTGGATTAGGTCTGTTCGAGTTGCTGTCATCTGTGTCGCTGTTTGCTGTGCTCGTTTCAAGACGGGCGATTTGTTTGGCTTCCAAGGCCGTGAGTTCAACATCAAAGATCCGCATCCGATCGACGCTGCCCCCCTTGAATCCGCGGTCACGAAATCGCTCGCCGATTGTGATGTTGTCGCCTCCACCGCCGGTGATCTGTTTCGTCAATTGGTCTCGTACAATCTCGGTTTTGGCGAGTTCTCCGTTCAAGTAGATCTTCAGCCCGCCTGCGCGACTTGAGCCGTCGTTGGTGACTGTGACGTGGACCCAGGTGTCGATCGGAATCGTTTCGTTCATTCGAATACGCATGGCATTGCCCGGCCAAAAGTGAATCAACGACCAGCTAAGCTTGCCATCTTCGATCAATAGTTGGTAACCGCGACTGCCAGCGTCAGTCCAAGCCCGTGAGCGATGAAAGACGACGGCACGCTGTTTGTGGTCAGGTGTTTTGATCCACAACGAAACCGAGAACGGTTGCCAGCGGGGAAAGTTGCCAACCCCCGCGCCGACGGCGTCGTCACCGGTCAATTGAAATGCTTTGCCGTCGATCCCATCGACTAATCGATTTCCTCCCGGTGGGGATTCCTCAAAATCGAGTGCCTTGACCGGCGCGGCCCAAAAGGTGGCAGGCAAAGCATCTTTAAAAGACCCGAGAAACTCCTTCGCATCGGCGGTCCGTTCGCTCAGTAAACTCGGCAGCTCACGTTCTAGTTGCGCAACCGTTTGAGTGTGATTTTTGCTTGCGGCCTGTTGAGATGTGTTAGGCAGCGTCAGCGTGGGCGTGGGGACCGAGGGAGTGAAGTAAGAGTACAGCCCGGCTTCATCGATGTTGTCGAAAAAAGCAGACAGTTGGTAATACTCTTTCTGGCTGAACGGATCGTATTTGTGGCTATGGCATCGGCAACACTCAAAAGTCAATCCCAGCATCGCAGTTGCCATGGTTTGCGTGCGATCGGCGACGTACTCAATGCGGAATTCTTCCGGTGTGCTTCCGCCTTCGACCTTCTGTGGATGTAAGCGATT
Organism: Rubripirellula sp.; assembly: GCA_029213145.1. Taxonomy (GTDB): domain Bacteria; phylum Planctomycetota; class Planctomycetia; order Pirellulales; family Pirellulaceae; genus Rubripirellula. The sequence continues at coordinate 20,119 of JARGNK010000023.1, forward strand.
GAAGGTGGTCGCTAAAATCTGCTGACGTGTCGCATCGGGCAATAAATCACCGGCCAGTTGCTCGGTGATGAATTGGTCGTATGGCATGTTTTCGTTGAATGCGTTGATCACCCAATCTCGCCACGGCCAGACAAAACGATCTCGATCGACTTGGTAGCCATAGGTGTCGCTGTAACGTCCAGCATCGAGCCAATTGGCAGCCATGCGTTCGCCGAACTCGGGCCTCGATAACAGGCGGTCCAGTAAATGAGGGTAGGCATCTGGAGAATCATCCGCCAAGAACTGATCGATCTCGTCGATCGTTGGCGGCAGTCCAATCAGATCAAACGTGACGCGACGAATCAGCGTTTCGCGACTCGCGCGAGGAGCGGCATTCAATCCTTGGGTTTCTAGTCTCGCTGCGATGAAGCGATCAACTGGGTGACGCGGATTGGACTTGCTGTGCGGTGCCGGGACGCGAACAGCAGGAATGAACGACCAATGCTCTTCGTAGGCCGCGCCTTGGTCGATCCACCGACGAATCATATCGATCTCTTCGCCGGTGAGTGATTTTCCCGAATCGGGCGGCGGCATAAGGGTATCTGGATCATCCGTTACCATCCGATGGACCATTTCGCTTTGCGAGCTGTCATGCGGGACGATTGCAAGTTCTCTTGCGCTCCGCTCTGTATCCAACCGCAAGTCAGATTCACGGGCATTTTCATCTGGTCCATGACAGTGAAAACAGTTTTCGGAGAGAATCGGTCGGATATCACGATTAAAACGAACCGTTTCTGCGGCCATCGTCACGGGAGCGGTCAGCAGCAATAACAGCAATAGCGGCAAGCGTGGCATGCGAAGTCGTGGGAGCGTGTTAGGTGAGCGGTAGGTCAACAGCAGAGGTGTACCTAGTGTACCTGTCTGGTCATTGGATCGCGAAGTTGAATCAAATTGGGGAGTCAATCAACCGTCCGTGTCGTCGTCGGAAGTGAGGTGAGGTGTGCAGAGGAGGGGTGAATATTGCTGCGGGAACAGCGTTGCTGAGCAAATCGAACGCAGGTGGTGGGTTACAAATGGTGGGTTACAAAAATAGCATGTTTGGCTACGCTTACGGGATGAACTTTTTGAGTCATGCAGTCCCGTTCCTCGACGAACCAATGATGGCCGCGGCAACGGGGATTCCCGATTGGTTATCGATGGTGGATCGGCGGATTCGCGCCCGCGCACGGGCTGCAGAGCCATTCCTGCAAAGCGATGATCGCACGCTCCGCTTGGTCGCTCGGGGTGTTGTTCAGCACGTTGAGGATGATCGTTGGTTTCATGCCACCCGAGCCTTTGCAGAGCTGAACTTGCAGTTGGCTGTGGAATTACGAGATCGATTGCCCGGTGATGCCGGTTTTCGGCCAACCTTTGTTGCCCATATTTTGATCGAGATGTTGTTGGATTCCTTTTGGATTCGTGATGACAGAACCCTCTGCGATCGATATTACGCGGCCGTTGAAGTGGCCGCGTCGAAAGATGTGCAACGCTGTGTCGATATCATTACCGGCAAGTCGACCGACGGATTAGTTGCAGTCATCGAACGATTTATCAAAATTCAGTTTTTATATGACTATCGCGATCACGAAAGGCTGTTATTTCGCGTGAATCAAGTGTTGCAGCGGGTCCGCTTGCCACCGTTGCCGGAAGCGATTCAGGACTGGCTACCGCAGGCCGAGAACTTGGTAGAATCTCGTCGCAGGGAATTGCTTAGCCCGCCGAATGAAACGCAACGCTATCCATTTCTTCCGCCAACCTGATCCATAACATCCACAGGCCTGATCCAAAACTTCCACGGGCCTGACCCAGAAAACCAACTCCCCCAACCCTAACCATTCGAGATTGCGATGAAATACGGTATGAATCTGCTGCTGTGGAGCGGCGAAGTGAACGACGAGATGCTGCCCGTCTGTGAACAACTGAAAGCAGCAGGTTATGACGGGGTTGAAATCCCAATGTTCAACCTGGATCTCGACTACGCTGCATTAGGAAACCAGCTCGATTCCCTCGGGTTGGCTCGAACCGCCGTAACGATTCGAGGTGAAGAAGATAATCCGATTTCTGCGGACGCAGCGGTGCGAGCCAAGGGTGTCGATTTGACCAAAAAGACCTTGGATCTTTGTGCCGCAGCTGGTGTTGAAACTTTGGTCGGTCCGTACCACTCCGCGCTCGGGTTTTTCAGTGGTGCTGGTCCAACCGAAGACGAATGGAAATGGGGCGTCGATAGCATGCGGCAAGTCGCCGAGCATGCAGGCGATGTCGGAGTGAAACTCGGCGTCGAAGCATTGAATCGATTTGAGTGCTACCTGCTGAATACGCACGCCGATTCGGCGAGATTTGCACGTGACGTCGATCATCCGGCCTGCGGAATGATGTACGACACGTTTCATTCCAATATCGAAGAAAAATCAGTCACTGATGCCGTCAAGGCAGGTGGTGATAAATTGTTTCACATTCACATCAGTGAAAATGATCGGAGCACGCCGGGTGAGGGTGCGGTTCGCTGGGATGAAAATTTTGATGCAATTGTTAGCAGTGGCTACGACGGTTGGTTAGTCATTGAGGCATTCGGATTGGCACTACCCGAGATCGCAGCAGCCACCAAGATTTGGCGGCGGATGTACAAGGATGAAATCACACTCGCCACCGACGGGTTGAAATTCATGAAGGGCGAAATCGAGAAGCGAAACGCATGAGTCAATCGAATACCCAGGACATGGTGCTGATGCTTTCCGGGGACCTGATGTTCTCGTCTCGAGTGAAGTCTGCGGCAGAACGATTCGGAAAACGGTTTCGGATCAGCGGTCGGCTGCCGGACGACGACGTTGAATCGATCGACTACGTGATCGTTGATCTGTCGACACGAAGCGGGTTGTTGCCTGAGATCGTTGAAGAGTGTGCCGAACGGTGCCCTGACGCGCGTCTGCTTGCCTATGGCCCGCATGTGCATGTGGATCGGCTAAAAGCGGCACGTGATGCCGGGATCAGCCCCGTGCTGACCAACGGTCAATTTGACGCGGCGCTCGCAACCCTGTTTCAATAGGTCGTTGGCAAGTTGAATTCGTTGTTAGCGGGGATTCGGTAATCAGCTTTATGGTCGAATTCGCAATCGCGTGTTGCGCATCAATGGATAGATCGAGGCGATTTGCGGATCGAATTTGGTCCACTGACACCAGTGATTGTCGATGGATGTTTTAGGTGAGGGTTGTGAAAGAGCGGAGGGCTGATGATCTCTGTTCTTGAATGGTGCTCAAGCGGTCGATTGTCAAACCTCTGGGAAATCGAATCATGGTTCAGAACAGCACTTTCCTACTGTTGCTCATTGCAATCACACTCGGTTGGGCGGGGCAAGCCGTCGCGGACGAGCACGCGGAGTTGACGTTTCGATTGGCGGAAGCCTCCGATGCGGAAGGGTTGATCGAGAGTTTCTTGCCGGAAACAGGCGAGAAAATCTATTTGCATGCCAAGCCGGTCGTCACTGCAAATGATGTTGCTAGTGTCACTTTTTCGCGGGACCCCAACAAACGTTATGTGATCTCACTCGAGTTTAAGCCTCTCGCTGCGACGCGATTGGCGGAAGCCACAGAGCAGCACCTTGGCAAAAAAATCGTCTGCCAATTGGATGGTAAAATTGTGATGGCACCCACGGTTCGTGGGGTGATCTCAAAACGAGCCATGATCAACAGCCAGTTCACCGATGATGAGATGCGGCGGATATTTGACGCTCTGGTATTGCAAAAGCATGAATGAACGACACTTAGCGATCAAAGTTGTCATGATGCCGCGTGATACCAATCCGCATGGCACCATTTTTGGCGGTGTGCTGCTCAGCTACATCGACCAAGCTGGGGCGGTTGGTGCGTATCACGAAATTCGTCAACTTGGTCACGGCGATCAGTCAATCGTGACGGTGGGGATGAAGAGTGTTGAATTTCATCGGCCGGTATTCATTGGTGACGTTGTTAGTTTCTGGACCCGTCAAACACGCGTTGGGCGATCGTCGATCACCATGCACGTTGAGGTGGAAGCCGAACGTGGCGGGCGAACTGAAAAGTTGACCGAAGCAGAGGTGACGTACGTCGTCGTTGAACAGAAAGGTCAAGAACGTCGGCCGGTTCACCTTTTTTCGTCCGATGAAACGGCGTGAAGTTGCCCAGCGGGCTATCTGCAATTCGTTGGGATTGGGCTTTCTCGCTGTTGCATTGCTACGGTAGGCGCAGTCGCCGTGTCGATGGAGGGATCAGCGATATCTCATGCGGTTTGTATTGACAACGAGTGGTGAGCAATTTCCTGCGTTCTGCCGATGTTGAACGTGTTATTCAGTGGTGGGCAAAGCCTGCGTCGAGGCTTTTTTAGAGGGTCGTCCGCTTCTGAAGCAATCGCTCTACCCGCACTGCGAGCAATTGGGTTCGATCGACAAGTGGACTCTGTCCTTGTTTTAGTTTTCTTGTTCCAAACCAAGCAAATAGTTCGGGTATTGCCAATCGTGTTTCTTGGCCGTTGATTTTTTGATCACGGACTGAACTTCTTCGTTCAAGCGGGTCAGATTCTCAGCATTCAAGAGGGGGTCGTTCGTTTCAGTGCGGTATTGCTTCAAATGCTGCTTCAGTTGACTAAGAACCTCCGAGTGCTTTGGATCATCGGCAAGATTTTTGAACTCGTAGGGGTCCTGCTGCAGATCGTACAGCTGATATCGAGGTGGTTTTCGCATCAGTTTGTAGGCCTTTCGGACTTCGTCGCTTGCTGCCGCGATCGCGGCCTTCAGATTCAACGTTCCGGAATATTTTTGTCCGGTGTAGTCGCCATGCAATTTTTGAATTGTTTTGTCGTAGTCGGGGTGGACCGTGTTTGGTAGCAGGCTTTCGATGAGTTTGTAGCGATTGCTTCGAACGCTTCGCTGTGGGAAGTAATTCGGTGCAGCCGCGTGAGTGTGATATTCTGCGAAGAATTCTGTTCGCCATGCGGCAGGTCCCGATTGGAACAAAGGTTGGAGTTTTGATCCCGGCAGATTGGCAATCGGGCGTGCTCCTGACGCTTGGATCAACGTCGGCATCAGATCGAGGGTTGAAACCATCTCATCACGCACCTGTGGAGCGATTTGTTTTGGCCAACGCATCATCATGGGGATACGTAGGCCTCCCTCATAGCAAGTCCGTTTTCCGCGGAGCATGTCGGCACCGTGATCACCGATATAGATCACGATGGTGTTGTCGGCTTTTCCGGACCGCTCGAGAGTGCGTAGTAGGTCACCCACCAGGGAATCGAGTCGGCTCATGCAGTTGTAGTAATCGGCCACCATTTGACGAAGTTCAGGTGTGTCGATGCCCATGTAGGCCATGGCGCGAACGTCATCTTTGGTCTGTGGTTCTGTTGGTAGTCCGTCCACCTGTTTGAGCCACGGGTCATGTGCGTCTGGGTAATTCACGCTCAGGAAAAATGGCGCATCGCCAGCGTTGATGAACTCCGCCGCGTATTTTTCATATTCACTTAGCTGTGATCTCTGGAAGTTCGCGCTTTCGATTTCATGCATGTCGAACGGAAACGCGGAAGCCGGGTTAATGTGTAATTTCCCGATTAGTCCCGTGCGGTATCCGGCTGCCTTCAGGCTTCGAGGCAGATTCGGTGTTTCTTTTCGGTACATCCGAAAGCCCCACGTGGCGAGTCCGATTTGACCGTGTTGATGGGGGTACAGTCCGGTGAGAAAGCTGGCACGCGATTGACTGCAGCCTGCCTGCGGAACATAAGCGCGATCAAAGCGAATGCCTTCATCTGCCAGTCGATCAAGATTCGGAGTCTTGGCATATTGATCACCGTAACAGCCCACTTCCGGGCCATTGTCCTCGGAAACGATTAGCAGGATATTTGGCTGCGCTGCTGAGCATAATGCCGCGAACGATTTGACCAGCAGGATGATCAGAAAAGATGTTTTGAGTGTGCTCATTGGTGATCTCTGTGTGTCGCGAAAATTGACATTCGCGAGATAGTTCGTTTCACAAACCGAACCGCATTGGTTTTCGGTGAATCGGCGAAAGCTCTTGTCGATTTGTCAAAGGTATTCGCGGCTAAATCATCGCGGCTAAATCATCGCAGCTAAATCGTCCAAGTCGAATGGCCGAGCAAGATGCGGCATATCAGGTAGACACGTAAGAGGTGACGCACGAGTTGCCTGGGGAACTCGAGGCTGTAGTGTACTCGCTTTTTCAATCCATCGAATCTTACACAAACCTGGACGAATTCCCCTGCCAAAATCGGACTCTCGATGATTGCCCGAGAGTTTTGTGCCGATTGGTCTGATGCTCATCGTGCCAGTTCGATCAAACGTTTTGGTAAATCGACGCTGTTATTGGCGTGTGTCTCGGTTCAATCGAGAAGACAACGCTGCACCCATCCGTTTCTACATGTGAGTCAATAACTCTGGTCGACGTTTCGCACTATTTTTCTGCTCGATCAGCAGATTTGAGGCAGCAACTGCACTTTGCGAAGCGGAATCATCGTAAAGTTCTTTCGCGATCGTTTGGTTTGATCGGAAATCGATTCAGCGTGTGTAGCGAGTGTTCGAAGTGAATACCCCATCTGTTCCGGCGTCGTCTTGTTCCAAGGCCGATTGAATTGTGGAGCTTCTTTCGCGAATTTGTCGATGTTAGGTGACTTGAAAAGAGGATCGCCGTAGCAGCCCAACGCGGGTCTTCAATCGGTGATCGCGATGAACAAAACGTTGGGTTGTGATGCTGGTTTGTTGACGCGCCGGCTGACAAGGCAGAGGGTTTGAATCCGACTGGCGGGTAGGCGGCGAGCATCGCATGCAGAATACGGATCATGTGTCGTTGCTTTGCCATGCAATGAGCGGCCTGGAAGGTTGACCGGAACTTCGATTGAAATTGGGGAAGCGTTGGGCGTCGCAATCCATCCTCTGCGTCTGGAACGCTACCACCGCATTCTGCTTTTGCCGCGTCGAATGGTAGAGCACCGGCAGACGGTAGCCAGCAAGGAATCAACTTGGCTTCGTGAGTCGTTGGTGTGGTTTGCATTCTAGGTGTACAAGCGGTAGCGGTTGTCGCTTCTGAATCTGTCGCCGATCAAGGCTTGAACGGCTGCGCCCAGAAGCATCTTTCGCGTTCATCAAGCACGACGGGTGGCTGGCACGAAAACCAGTCGGAAGCACGACGGGTGGCTGGCGCGAAAACCAGTCGGCACGAAAACCAGTTGCAGCGTGAAAAAAAAGCGAGGCCGGCTGAGGGAACGCGGCAGTCGCTGTTCTGCTCATCCAGCGCGAAGCCCGCCATTTCAACGCGGAAATGTTTGTCCATTGTGGATTACGGCGTTTTGCCGTAGATTTACGGTGGTTGTACGTAAGGTGTCTTAGGTGGGGGGATGTTGATGACGATTCAGCGATTAACAAATGCGGAAATTGCATTAATGGAATTGCTGTGGAAAACGAGTCCGCTGACGGCTAGGCAGATTTGTGACCAGCTTTACGATGATTCGAAAAAATCGCAGCATGGGACGGTCCAACGGCTTTTGCAGAGTCTTGAAGAGAAGGGGTTTGTCAATCGCGATCGTAGTTTGGGAGTGCAGCTTTTTACGCCCACTTTAAGTCGAGAGGCTTATGGTGCGCGGCAATTGGAATCGTTGGCTGACAAGTTGACGGGCGGTTCCATCGCACCTCTTCTGACGCACCTCTTGGAAGCTGACAAGCTTGACAATGCCGAGATCATGCGTTTGCGAAAGGTATTGGCGGAGGCGCGGAAGCATGGTTGATTTTCTCGTCGCAGCAACGCTCAGTAATCTGCTTGTCTCCACGATATTGGCGGTGCTTGCCAGGCTTGTCCAACAACGGTTTTACGCACCCGGGCTCACGAGCCTGTTATGGGCATTGGTGTTACTCAAGATGGTGACTCCTACGGTCTTCGCGATTCCGGCGCTGGCCGTGCCAAGTTTCGTGAGCTCGAATGTGCCGACCGCGGTAAGCTTGCGTGCAGTCGAATCGCCGCTCCCCGTTGATCGCATCGAGATGGACTCGAGTGGAACAGCGTTGGGTAGCGAGGTCAGTAGAATCGTGGTGGACTCCAGCGATGAGGCGTCACTCATGGCAATGTCGGGAGCCGATTTGGTGGGCCTTGGGCTGATTGTTTGGGGGCTGGTCAGTTCGCTTCTGCTGCTCTTCTCGGCTGTAAGACTGCTTCGGTTTCATCGTTTGCTTGTCTCGACCGCCTCAGTCGATCGGGAGCTCACACGCGGACTGGCAGCAAGCGTTGCTTGTAAATTGGGGATACAGAAACAGCCAGATGTCGTCGTGACCTCTGCCAATATTGTTCCATTTGTTTGGTGGAGAGCGGGGCATAGCGTGGTTGTTATCTCGCGGCACGTTATCGAGAAATTAGATCAGGCGGACCTTCGTTTGATCATCACTCATGAGATGGCGCACATCAAACGGCATGATCATTGGTTCCGTTGGCTGGAGTGGATGGCACTTATTGTGTTTTGGTGGAATCCGGTCATGTGGTGGGCTCGCCGCCAACTGAGGCTGTCGGAAGAAATGGCTTGTGACCAACTTGTGCTTCGCACGGTGAATGCCGGAGCAAATCAATACGCGAGCTCACTGCTAAATGTGGCAGCGCTCATGGCTTCGTCGGAGATTCGTCCGCCGGACGTGGCCAGTGCAATCAATAGCGGCGGAAATTTTGAAAAAAGGTTGAAAGTCATTATGAATGGTAACTGTCAGGTTGCACCCGCGGCGTTGCGAACTGCTGTGCTCGGAATGGCGATGTGCGTGTTTCCGATGGGGATTGTCTACGCGAAGGACTTCGGCGCTTTTGAGCTTCGGTTGGAAGCAGCTGTCGACGCAGGGGAGATCTCACAAGGCCAAGCCAGAATATTGATGGACACGCTGCGACGTTCTTCTTTAAGGACACGCGAGATGGACGCGAATAAACGAAGCTACCAGCGAGCCCTGCGTGAAATTGAAGAGGCTCATGAAGCTGGCGAGATATCCG
>JARGNK010000023.1:29229-45244 GCA_029213145.1 Rubripirellula sp.
CCGAAGAGGAAGTCGAGGAGCGAGTTCGTGAATTACGACGCGAGTGGTTCGAGCGAGAACGCGACGAGGACGTAGACGGCGAATCCCGTGAACTGGCCAAACGAAGTTACCAGCGAGCCCTGCGTGAAATTGAAGAGGCTCATGAAGCTGGCGAGATATCCGAAGAGGAAGTCGAGGAGCGAGTTCGTGAATTACGACGCGAGTGGTTCGAGCGGAAATCCCGCGACGACGGTGGAAATCGCGAATCCTTCAAGAGAAAATGATGTGATGATCGAAATCATCCCAGCTCACGGAAAGGCAGCGTTACGGTGAACAAGCATAATGGAAACTGCAGTCAGGTCGAAATGGCTTTGTTGAAAAGGTGCTCGCTGAAGCGTTTGTGTTGCCTGGTAGCATCCGAATTCGAAAATTCGCTCGTCTGAATGCCAGAATAATGCTTCGGGATGTTGGCTGGGATTTCGTGAGGCCGGTGGATGTGCGGCACGGATGGGCTCGGATTTGCATTTGGTTGATCGGCGCACGACAATGTTGGTCCCGCCATCGTCCTTTTCGGCATGCCAGGTACCTGCCCGGCTGTCGTCCTGGATTCGTGAGAAACCAGTATGAGTGTTCATCGGAATCCCATTTCCCATCGTTGGAAGCATGCGTCGGCAAACCGCCGCGAGGCGTTGCAGATCGGTTCAATCGGTTTGCTTGGCCTTGGGATGAACCACTTGACTGCCTTGCAGCAAGCCACCGCGGCAGCGCCTGAATTGCCGGGTAAGGCGAAGTCTTGCATCTTCATTTTTCTTTCCGGCGGTTTGGCTCAGCATGAGAGCTTCGACATGAAGCCGGACGCCCCTGAGGAGATTCGGGGTGAGTTCAAGCCGATCGCCACCAAGACACCAGGGATTGAAATCTGCGAGCATCTGCCGCGGCTTGCTGAGCGGAGTCATCTCTGGTCGATTTGTCGTTCGTTGACACATGGGTCGAATGAACATTCGGCCGGCCACCACATCATGTTGACGGGCCGCTCCGAATTGCCAACGGGATTTCAGCCAAACAAACCGACTCGAACGGATTATCCGTCCATTGCATCGTTAGCTAGTCGCACTCTGCAGTCTTCCAATAATCTACCGCCGGCAGTTGTCTTGCCACAGCGACTGATCCACAACAGCGGCCGAGTGATCCCTGGGCAGCACGCTGGATTGATGGGGGTGCAACATGATCCATGGATGATCGAAGCCGCTTCCTTTCACAACCGATCCTATGGTGCCTTTCCCGAGTACAGTTTTGATCACCAGGAAAGGGATGGATCGTTGGAGCGAACCTTTCAAGCTCCGCAGCTCACCTTGCCGCACGGTTTGGGTATGCAAGAGGTGTCGGGTCGCCTGCAGTTGCTTGATACGCTCAAGCACCAGCGTCGGAAGTTGGCTGGATTTGCTGAAACCGAGCAGTTCGATCGCATGCGGCAAAGCGCGATTTCGTTATTAACAGATTCAAGTGTGCATCATGCACTGGACGTCACCAGCGCGAACGACAAGACGCTTGATCGGTACGGTCGAAATTCGTTTGGTTGGTCATTGTTGATGGCTCGACGATTGGTCGGTGCTGGCGTGAACTTGGTACAGGTCAATCTTGGCAATGACGAAACCTGGGATACGCATGGTAATGCGTTTCCGCACCTGAAGAACAAATTGTTTCCACCCACCGATCTTGCGGTTTCTGCTCTGCTGGACGATTTGCAAGCGAGTGGCGAGCTGGACGAGACATTGATTGTGATGGCAAGTGAGTTTGGGCGAACGCCGCAAATCTTGCTCCTGCCAAAACATTACAAATTGCCTGGTCGCGATCACTGGGGGGCGGTGCAAACCGTTTGGTTTGCGGGTGGAGGTGTGCGTGGCGGAACAGTGATCGGTGCATCCGATTCGCAAGGTGGTTATCCACGCGACGAACCGGTAAAGCCAGAGAGTTTTGCGGCGACGATTTATCAGGCGTTGCGGATTCCCCGCACAGCGGTGTGGCATGATGCGCAGGATCGCCCGCATGCCATTTACCGTGGTCAGCCGATTCCCGGTCTGATTTGATGAGCATCCAAATTGATCGCTCAAGCGATCGTTGGTCATCTTTCGCTGGGTGTCTTCGAAATAAATTCATTGTTTGAACTGAATGTCATGCGGTATCGAGTTTTAGCATTTCTGTTGCTGTGGTTGGCGTGCGTGCGAATGGTCGCTGCACAGTCCATTACATCGATGCAACCGCGTTCGATTCGACCTGGTGAGACGACCGAGGTTATCGTTCAAGGCAAATCGTTGCAGGATTGCAAACGTGTTCTGCTGAGTGTCCCCGCGCAGGTCGAATTTCAATCAACGGCTGATGATCAAATTCGTTTGGCGATCACTCTTCCCAGCGAGACGCCGCTTGGACCGATTGGAATGTGGGTCGTGGGCAAAGCGGCTGCTGGCGAGCCGGTCGTGTTGCTGGTGGATGACTTGCCAGCGGTTGCTGAGCAGCCGAAGAATCACAGTCCGCAAACTGCTCAGCTGATCGATCCATTGACCGCAGTGAATGGTGTCAGTGACGGAGCAAAGAGCGATTACTATTGCATTCAGGTTGAGTCCGGTCAGCGCATCGCATTTGAAGTGTTGACCCAATCGCTGCGTTCGACGATGGACCCGATGATTCGGTTGTTGAATGAAGATGGTGAGACGCTTCGGGTCGTCGATGACGATGAAGTCGGACCGGAATGTCGATTCAGTCATACCTTTGAAGCTGCTGGGAAGTATTGTTTAGAAGTGCGTGACAATCGTTACGCATCCGGAGGCATTTATCAGCTTCGCGTCGGCGATTTTCCCATCGTGCGTCACGCGTTTCCGATGGCGATTCAACGGGGAACACGAGCTAGCGTCGAGTTGTGCACGCTTGATGGGGTCACCGCGGAAAATCAGGCAGTGTCGGTGGCTGCGGGAGATCCGAATTCGACCCATACCATTTCTGGCCGATTGGAAAATGGACAGTCTTCTTCCTGGTGCCGGATTGCGGTCGTCGATTCGTTTCAGCATCTCGAAACGGAGATCGATGCGGACCCGTTGTCGCTGCCGATCGATCTCAATGGGCGTCTCGCTAGCCAAGGTGAACAGGATGTATATCTCTTGCGGGGGGCGGAATCGACAACGTTTCGATTCGCCGGGCGGACACGCTCGCTTGGTTCCCGTGCTCTATTGCAAATGCAATTGGTCGACGAATCGGGAACCGTCGTCGCTCAGTCATCCGTCAATGATGCAGACGAATGGTCATTCGATTATCGCTTTCCCGACTCGGCGGAATATCGCTTGCAGGTCTCTGATCTGTTGGAACGTGGAGGCGTTGGTTTTGGTTACTTCGTCCAGGTGACAAGAGCACCAGGATTTCGTCTCGCTTTGAAGGGCGATGCGAAGACCAGTGAATGTTACGTGATGGACGAAGGTTTGGGAGCATGCGAAATCGAAGTGCAAGTTCATCGGTTTGGGTATGAAGGCGAAATCCAATTAACATCTGAATCGCCTGGCATTCGAATCCTGAATCCAGTGATTCCTGCGAAAGCGAAGGTTGCGAAAATCTATCTTGCCGTCGGAGAAAGTTGGACAGCGGATGCTATGTCGCTGTTTCAATTGATTGGACGAGCCAAGGACGACGCGGATCTGCTCGCGCGGTTAACAAGTTTCGAATTGCATCGGCTAAAACGTCCGCATGTCTTGTCACCTGCTGCGTGGCAAGATGGGCGGGTGATGATGAGTGGCGGTGTGCCAGGGGATTCGTACTTTAAGCTAGAGCCAACGGCGGAATTGCAGTTCGCCGTTGGAGCCCAATCACATGCCGTCGATTTGAAACTGACCCGCAGCAACGCTGCTTTCAAAGGGGCTGTTAGCTTGATGCGTGACCAGCTTCCGGCTGAATGGACGTTGAAAACAAAAACTGAAAAAGATCTCTATCAAACGAATCTCGGGTGTTCTGATCCAAACCATCGGCCGAGCAAGTTATCGGTTGCTGCATATTCTGAATTTCAAGGACGAGGTCGCGTTTCGCAGATCGACTTGCCCGTGCAGTGGATTGAGCCTGTGCAGGTTCGATTCGAATCGAGCCAAACACTCATTGCGGGGCGAGAGTACCAATTGATTGCCAATGTCCACCGCCAAGGCAATGACCCCCAGCCAGCTACGTTGCGATTGACCCAATATCCAGAGGGTTGGTCGGGGCCTAAATCGATTGAGATTCCTGCCGATGTAACGCGGGTTGAGCTGCCAGTGAGCATTGCGAACGCAGCGAGTGAATCGCGGTCATTGCAGTATGAGATTAGCGGAAAATATCATGGGCAAGCATTCAAACAGATTGCTCAATGGACCGCAGACACGATCATCGCGCTGCCGGAACGTTGGGAGGTTTACCCGCCGAAGATAGTGCTGACGGTTCATGATCCCCGACGGCAGATGGTGATCACCGGTTGGGATACGAGTGGGGTTCCACGCGATTGGACCCGTGACGTTGAAATTCAGTCCGATGATCGAGCGATTGCCGATCTTGATGCAGCTGTCATTCAAGCAAAGGCGAATGGAGATACCACGGTTCAGGTCCGTTTGGGTGACCGTACGTTGGCTGTACCGGTCAGTGTTCGTGACATGGAGATCGAGAAGCTACCCTCGTTTGAAACGGAGGTGCTTGTTGCACTTTCCAAGCAGGGTTGCAACAGCGGGGCTTGCCATGGGTCGCCCAGCGGCAAGGGGATGTTTCGGTTGTCATTGAGGGCTTTCGACAAGCAGCTTGACGAGTTGACGCTGATCCGCGAGGACTTTGGCCGCAGAGTGAACCGGATTGATCCTGAGCAGAGCTTGTTGTTGTTGAAACCGTTGATGAAAGTGAATCATGGCGGTGGCAAGCAATTGAGTGAGAGCGATGCGGCTTACGCCATCTTGCGAGATTGGGTGGCAGCAGGAGCGAGAGCCGATCCACCCGATTCGGCTCGTTGTAGCAACTTAAAGGTCTTTCCATCCGACAAACGAGTTATGTCGATCGCTGGTGGTGGGCAACAGCTTTCAGTGATTGCTCATTTTACAGATGGGTCCGAACGCGACGTCACCGATTTGTGCGCTTATGAAAGTTCGAACACCAGCGTTGCGCTGGTTGATCCGCAGGGATTGGTTCGTCCTCAAGCACGCGGTGAAGCTGCCATTTTGGTTCGTTTTCTAGAGCACATTGAATCGGTGCCCCTGCTATTTATCGATGCCGATCCCAGTTTTCAATTCGCAGGACCTCCGCCGCAGAATTACATCGATGAGCTTGTCGATGCAAAGCTTCGGCAGTTGCAGTACCTGCCGTCGGCCAACAGCACAGATGGAGAGTTTCTGCGACGTGTTTTTCTCGACGTGATTGGGATTCTGCCGACGGTTCAAGAAACCAAAGCATTCTTGGAAGATCAGGATCCTGATAAGCGTACCAAGCTCATCGACGCACTTTTGGATCGCCCCGAGTTTGCCAAGTTTTGGGCATTGAAGTGGGGGGATTTACTGAAGATGACCGGCAAGATGGTCGGTGACGAAGGCGTTCACAAATACCATCGTTGGGTGACGGAGGCGTTTCGTGATAACTTGCCCTACGATCAATTTGCTCAGGCGTTGCTGGCCGGTGAGGGAAGCACGTTAGCGAACCCACCGGCAAACTTTTATCGAACCGCCACCGACATGAACGAGTGCGTCGAGACAGTTTCGCAGGTATTTCTCGGTGCAAGATTGCAATGTGCAAAATGCCACAACCACCCATTCGAACGGTGGACACAAGATAATTATTACGGGTTGGCAGCATTCTTTACTCGACTGCAGCGGCGCAAGACAGGACGTCCTGGCGAAATGTTCGTCTACTCGGCTGCGAGTGGCGAAGTCACACAGCCGCGAACCGGGGAGACGATGCAACCTTGGTTACCCATCAAGGGCGAAGTGGTAGTGCCGGTTGATCAAGATCGCAGAGATATATTGCTCGATTGGTTGGTCCAGCCCGATAACCCCTACTTTGCCCGAATCGAAGCGAATCGGATTTGGAGCGAATTGTTTGCGCGCGGAATCGTCGACCCGATTGATGATTTTCGGGACTCAAACCCACCAACCAACGGTCCACTTTTGGATGCCCTGGCAAAAGATTTTGTGGACCACGGATTCGATCGGAAGCACCTGCTGAGGACAATTCTGAATAGCCGGACTTACCAGGCCAGTTATGAAGTGAATGATTCCAATCGTGAGGATACAGACTATTTTTCGCATCAACGGCCAAGGTTGTTGAGTGCGGAGCAGTTGCTTGATGCCGTTAATCACATCATGGGTTTGCAAGAAACATTTGGAAACTTACCCGCGGGTACCAAGGCGACACATCTGCCGGCGCCCGATTTGGTGAAAGTCGATTTCTTAAAGGTCTTTGGACAGCCCGAACGCAGTACCGTTTGCGCGTGTGAACGGGTGGACGATTCGAATCTTGCGATGGCGATCGAATTGTTCAACGGTTCTACCGTTCACAAAAAATTACGTGATCCAAAAAATCGAATGCGGTTGGCGGTAGCTGCTGGACAATCGGTCGAATCGATTGTTGAGGAACTGTATTTGTCCGCACTTAGCCGCTATCCCTCGGAGCTTGAAGTCAACGTCGCGGTTGCGCACGTCAAGAAGCGGGAAGATATCGCAAAGGGTATCGAAGATGTTTGTTGGGCGTTAATGAATACTGATGAGTTCTTATTTCAACATTAAATCGATCCTCGCAGCGTTGTGGTGCGTCGGGTTCGTTTTGCCAGTTTCGGCAGATGAAGCCGTTAGCTTTCGGCGGGACGTTGCGCCGATTTTGCTGGATCACTGCGTGGCCTGCCATAACGCCAAGCAAGCCGAAGGTGGCTACCGGCTGGATACATTTGCTGAGCTCACCAAAGCGGGTGATTCTGGTGTCGACCCGCTGTTCGGTCACGGGGAAGAGCAAGCCGAGTTGTTGAAACGCTTGACGACAGACGATGAGTTTGAACGGATGCCAGCGGAGAGTCCCGCGTTAGCTGAATCGCAGATAAAACTGATCTCAGCCTGGGTTGAAGCTGGTGCGAGCTTTGACGGGGAGGACACCGGTGAGTTGTTGGCGTTTGTCGTCCCGCCTCCCCGGCACCCGCCGCCGCCAACCACGTATGCAAGGGCATTGGAGGCGACTGCCCTCGCGTTTTCACCCGATGGCTTGAACATTGTGGGAGCCGGATATCACGAACTGCTGGTTTGGGACCTCAAAGGAAATCTGATTCGGCGGATCGAGAATGTCGGCCAAAGAACATTCGATCTCGCGTGGCACCCAGACGGAAAACAGATCGCCGTTGCTGGTGGACAACCGGGACGCTACGGCGAAGTGCGATTGATCGATTTTGAGAGTGGTGAAGTTAAGGCGGTGGTTGGGCGTTCAACCGATGTGATTTGGGACGTTGCCTTTCGTCCGGGGACAGACGAAATTGCGATTGCCTCGGCGGATAAATCGATTCGCATTATCGATTTATCGACGTTCAAAGAAAAGAAGACGCTGTTGAGCCATGCCGATTGGGTGACTGCGATCGCGTGGAGCGTCGACGGCACACGGTTACTTTCGGCAAGTCGCGACCGGTCAGCGAAAGTTTTTGATGGTGACTCGGGAGACTTGCAAGTCAGCTATGCAGGGCACGGGGCGGCTGTTCGTGGGGTGTCACTTTCATCTGATGGAAAACAGGCTTTCACCGTCGGAGGCGACAAGAAATTGCATCGCTGGAACCTAGCCGATGCCAAGAAGATCGCTGAAGTTTCCTTGGGTGGTGAAGGGTTTCGTCTGGTGCGGACCGATGGATTGCTCTGGGTTGCCTGTTCCGATCACCGGTTAGTGAAGGTTGATTCCGCCAAGAATACCGTGACCGGAGAATTGGCCGGTCATGCTGATTGGGTCCTGTCGGTCGCGATGAATCGAGACCAAAGTCTGGTCGTGACCGGCGCGAGTGATGGAGGAATTCGCTTGTGGGACGTCGCCAGCGGAAAGCTCATTGCCAATTGGGACGCGTTGGTGCGGTGAAATCCCTCAGCGAACAGACTTGCCAAAGCGAGGGATCGGCAAGCAAGGACGTTCACAATGAAGATCGGTTCGGCGCGGTCCGAACGCTAAAACAACGCTGTGATCGGATCGCCAGTGTCGAGTAGGTTGTACGGTCGGCCTTGCGAATCGCGAGCTTGCAGGTCTGCGATTCCGGTCGCGTGGTAGACCGTTTTGGTAATGTCGGCAGGCGTGACAGGATGATCAGCTGGGTATTCACCGAAACGATCACTCGCGCCATAGGTTTGACCGCCGCGAATCCCTCCACCCGCCATCAAGACACTCAAACAATGTGTCCAATGATCACGGCCCGCTCCGGATACACCACCCGAGCGGGGATCTCCAATTTTTGGCTTGCGCCCCATTTCACTGGTAACCAGCAGCAACGTTTGATCCAGCAGGCCACGTTGGGCAAGGTCTTCAACCAAAGCTGAGAACGCGCGATCAAATTCCGGTAACAAATTGTCTTTCAGGCAGCCGAAGTTGTTTCCGTGGGTGTCCCACGATCCGGCGCTCTTGCATTTGTCTTTTAGTTTGTCGTTGCCTTTCCAGAATACCGTCACGAAAGGAATTTCAGCCTCGACCAATCGACGTGCCAGCAGCAGGCTCATGGCGTTGACCGATTTGCCGTAACGCTCGCGTATCGATTCAGATTCTCGGCTGACGTCAAAGGCGGTGGTTGTTTCGGAAGCTAGAAGCAATTCCATCGTTCGTTGTTGGTGTTGTTTCCAAATATCAACTTTCGCTGATCCCTCAAATCGTTTTTTTGCCTGGTCCAGTTCATTCAATAGTTGGTGGCGTGATTGCAATTGATCTTTTGTGACATCACCGGTCAGAGTCAATGAAGGTGCTTGAAACGAAAGGGGTGTCTCAACCGAACCGTTCACATAGAGTGGATCAAAGTCGACACCAAGCCGCGCCGCGAATTGTCCGGGGCGGGTGTATGGTTTTCGGCTCGGCATATGTGGCAGCGTAATGGTGCTGGGTAGCGCGCCTTTATGAGGCCGACGCGAAGCGACCACAGATCCCATGAACGGCCAGTCGTCAGCGTATGGCCGCCGGTCGTTGCCCAGCGACTTGAAGGTTTGATCGGGGACATGACCGGTCAAGTTGTAGTAGTAGCCGGCGTGATGATCGTTCGTGTTGACGGTACTGCCCACTGAATTGATCACAGCCAAGTGATGGGCTTGCTTGGAGAGGAAAGGCAAGTGCTCGCAAAGTTGAATCGCCGGCGCGGAGGTGTTGATAGGTGAGAATGGTCCACGATATTCGGTCGGCGCATCCGGTTTCATATCCCAGGTATCGAGATGGGACGCACCGCCGCACAAGAAAAACAAGATCACCGATTTTGCTTTGCCACCGCTCGCAGTGGTTCCGCCTGACGCTTTCGCGTTTGACGCAGAAGATGGAACCGATCGATCAGCGGCGGCAAGGTTTGGGCGACCAAATGAATATCCCGCGACTCCTGAAGCCGATGCGACCAGAAACGCGCGTCGGTCCTGTGGTTGGTGTAACATCGCAATCGGAACGGTTAGGGGAACGTCTCGCCAACTTGACCCGACATCATACTGCATCGAGTGGCGATCTGTGGGGCAGTGGCGATCTGTGGGGCAGTGGCGATCTGTGGGGCAGTGGCGATCTATGGAATTCGTCAAGACTTGGCCGCTTGGGCCTGCGTCTCTGCGGACAAAACCCTAGTGAATCGTTCGTGAATCAAGTGCATTCTGTCACACCGTTCCGAGAATCGATCGTGACGGAGTGGGGGTCCGACGTAAGTTGACCCGCTGCGACCGCGTTCCAACGGGGGTGAGCTTGTTTCACCATCGATCGTAAGCCAAAACGTCTGATCGATTTTGATCAGTTTGGTTTGGAAAAGGTTTAAATTGGTTCAGGTGCGTTATCTGATATTTGCCAATCGAATGTTTTGTGAAGTAACCGGAGCACACCGATGTATCGAATGACGAATTGCGTGATTTTTTCTTTGTTGATTTTTTCCCCTGCGATCGCGGGTGAACCTCCGGCCAATAGCATCTTGGCATTGCAGGATTCGTTTGATCGCTCGGAACTGGGTGATGGCTGGAGCTTTGCGAAAGGGAATTGGCGAATCGTCGACGGGGTATTGCTCGGGAGCGAAATTGCCGAAGAAAAACATTCCGCCGCGATCCGTCGTGTGGTGGAATCAAAAAACGCCGTCTATGAAGTGAGGTTTCGGTTTACTGAAAAGGCGAAAGCATTTCATCTCGGATTCGACCCGGCACCGGGCGAACTCGACAAGCGGGGGCATTTATTTTCGGTCATTGTGACCCCGGATTCTTGGAAGATTCAAAAGCATCTTGACAAGAACCGCCGCGAAGAAGATCCCAACGAAACGTTGGCGCAGGCAAAGGCGATTTTTTTACCTGGGCAATGGCACACCTTACGCGTGACAACCTGGGGCAACTACGTGACAGCGCGAGTCGAAGGAAAGGATTCTCTCCGAGCTTCCCATCCAACCTTCGCCGTCAAAAAACCGACCCTTGTTTTTCGGTGTATGGGAGACGGCATTATGCTGGACGACATCCATGTTTGGACGCAGCGGTAGCCGATTCTGTGTTGCGTTTTCCCGCTGAAGGCGATTGATGTACCCGTGGAAATTTCGGGGCGAATCGTTGGTTCATTCAGGGCTCGCGAAAAAAACTACAATGGTGGCCGCGGTGCTGAACAGGACGGTATGACATTTCGCAGATTTGGACGCAAACACTGTGCGATGGTTGAAGCGGTTGCCAAAGCAACTGATGCTGCAGAATCCTTTTGAGGGTGAGTGTTTACCGTCTCGGGTACCGATCTTGTTCGCTCGCGGCCGATCAAGCTTGCCCTTCCCTCATCCTTGGAATTATCAGCGGCCAATTGAGATTTTGCAGAGTTACTTTTGTGCTGCCGAAGAAGCTGAGGGATGCGGAAGACACAATCGTTTCCTTGATTTTCCCGGGTTTCCGCCTGTGCTGGTGTCCCGTGACCCCGGAATCATCCGTGCGATTCTGACGGCAACTGGTGATCGTGACGGGCAATTCGATCGCGATACGTTGCCCTCTACTGGGATCGCGCGAGCAACGGGTGAAGACACATTGTTATTCGGAAACGGTTCGATCTGGCGGCAGCAACGAAAAGCGTCAGCAGCTCCCTTTGGCAAGACCGCACTCTTCCATCCCGAAATCTTTGCTGGGTTCGAAGACATTTGCCGACACACGATCAGGCAGCGTTTGATTGTTCTGCGGCGACATCTTGCCGATAGCGGTAGCAACCGAATTCAAATTTCAATTGAACCTGAGATCAAGTCATTGATGTTGGAGATGTTGATCGTCTGCTTCTTCGGAACGCGGATTGAATACCAGGTTTTGCGGGAGCGATATGTTCCGGCACTTGAACGGGTGATCGATCACATCGTGAGAGATACGATTACGAATCGATTGGGCCTGTCTCGATCGCTGCTCGCCAAGATTAGCCGTCGCTATGCACAAGCCAACGAAGACTTCAAGGCCTTCGACGAACTGACTGATCGCGTCTTGGCAGCACGACCGTCGGGAGGTGGCATGTGGAAGAAGCTTCGTAGCGATGCTCCTGATGAAGCCCTTCGAAGTAACATCAAGGTGTTTTTGGCTGGAGCGCTTGAGGCAACAACATCCTACGCGACCTGGGCCATTTCACACTTGGCTCGTAATGAGGATTGGCAGCAGCAGGTTTACGCGGAAGTTGCGCCGATGCATGAGTACTCACCCGGGCAATTGAATGCCGCACCAAAGCTCAACGCAGTGTTGAACGAGACTTTGCGATTGACACCTTCGCTTTATTTTTTGCCGCGGAAGGCAACTGTGGAGACCCGTGTTGAAACGTCGGATGGTCGCGTAATGCTCATCCCGAGCGGCACGCATGTCCTGCTTGATGTTTGGCACGCCAATCGCCACGAGGACCATTGGGGAGAGGCGGTCACAGGTTTTGCAGCGAACGCATTTATTCCCGAGCGGTGGGAACGCATCGCCGCGCAGAAATGCCATTCCAAAGACTTTTTGCATTTCGGTTTTGGGCATGGTTCCCGAGTTTGTCCGGGCAAGCATCTTGGACAGTTGGAAGTTGCCTTGGTTGTAGGCGCGCTGGTCAAGTTGTTTAAATTCAACGCTGTCAATCAAGCGAACGAAGCTTACGCAGGCGTATCCACCAAACCGGCCGATGGAACTTTGGTCGAATTGGAATTGCGAGAACCTTCTGCCGGGATGCTGGATATCGAAGCCTGGGCGAACGCCTGATCGAAGTTGTCAGCGAGCGAGCACAAGCGTCAGGCTCGCGAGACGATCTGAGGTTGTTTGCAGATCGTCGCAGGATCAGTCGTTTCCTTCTTCGACGACCGGATTGGTGAGCGAACCGATGCCGTCGATTTCGACGGTGACGGAATCTCCATGTTGAAGGAATACCGGTGGTGTTCTCGCCGCACCAACGCCGTGTGGCGTTCCGGTCAGGATCACGGTTCCCGGTGCGAGGTGTGTGCTGCTGCTTAAAAATTCAATCAACGTTGGGACATCAAAAATCATATCGTTCGTATTCCAATCCTGCATCGTTTCCCCGTTCAGGACGGTTCGAATCCCCAGCGAATTTGGATCAGTGATTTCGTCTGCCGTGATCAAGCGAGGCCCAAGCGGGCAAAAAGTCGCAAACATCTTGCCGCGACACCATTGGCCACCACCACCGTTCTTTTGCCAATCTCTTGCGCTAACGTCATTCGCGCAAGTGTATCCCAGTACATAATCGAGTGCGTCGGCTTTCGAAACATTGTGACAAGGCTTGCCAATGATCACGGCGAGTTCACATTCGTAGTCAACCTTGTCGCTGCGTAGTTTGCGCGGCAGAACGATAGGGTCGCCGGGGTGCTGTAGGGCGCCGCTGTTCTTCATGAACACGATCGGATTTTCCGGGATCGGCTGGTTCCCTTCGATGGCGTGTTTTCGGTAATTCAGGCCGATGCAGATGATATCACGCGGTTCCACAGGGGCGAGCTGTTTTGATACCTCGGCATCCTGTCCCGTATCGGTTGTTTCGGAAAAAATATCGCCTAGCAGGCGGGTGATCCGCCCGTCGTCATGTTCATTTCCGTAGTGGATGGTGCCTGCCGCATCGTGGTACCGAACGAGTTTCATGAAATTGGCCTGTCGTATGTGATGGAAATGGTTGTTGTGTAGAAGCGTGTGGCACTTCGTCTATTCATTGTGATCCGGTGCTGGATTTATACCTTTTGCGGCACGGTGTAACCCTCTCGGTCTGGTCGGGTCAACAATTCATCCGCGTCCGTATCACCGACGAAGGATTCGGATTCAGGATCGAACTTGACAGTGCGATCAACACGATAAGCGATGTTCGCCAAGTGACACAACGTAGAGGAGTAGTGGCCTTGCTCGATATCGGCATTCAAATCTTCACGGCGTCGTGATCGCATTGCCAATGTCCAGTTGCGGAAATGCGGCAAATTTGAGATCGGACTCCCCGCTTCGAACGCACTCGGGCCTGCCTCACGTTTTCGACCCAGGAAGGTGTAGTAGCTGGAGTAATCGGGAATGATCATTGTTCCTTCGGTACCGAGGAAGATGGTTCCAACGGGGAAATCCTTTTGCACAAACGGGTACTTGTCGCGAAATCCAGCTTCTGCGTTGGTGTACCAGTCACGAACTTCGAATTCGATCATCTGTCCGCTTTCCCATTTCATCGAAGTCGACAGCACGCCGGGAGTTTCAGCGCTGCTTTTGTGGACTTGTTGTTGCATGTAATTGGTGCCAACGGCCGAAGCTTGAATGGGATGCGAGTCGAGTTTCAAGCCCCAACGCAGGATGTCCATTTGATGCACGCCCTGATTGCCAATTTCACCATTGCCGTAATCCCAAATCCAATGCCAGCGACGATGTTGAAAATTGCTGTATTCATGAACTGGAGCGGGACCGCACCAGGCATCCCAATCGAGACCTTCGGGTACCGGGCGGGGGGCATGCTGACCAAGGTTACCACGGATTTTGTAAGCGATGCCGCGGGCGAAGTAGACCTCTCCGATGATGCCGTTATGCAGTTTTTCGATTCCCTCGATAATGTTGGGTGAGGATCGACACTGTGTTCCGTGTTGCACAATACGATCGTATTTACGAGCCGCTTCGACCATCTTTCGACCTTCGAAGATATTGTGCGAACCGGGCTTTTCTACATAAACGTCTTTCCCCGCCTGGCATCCCCAGATAGCGTTCAAGGAATGCCAGTGGTTGGGCGTTGCAAACGTAACCGCATCGATTGACCGATCATCCAACACACGTCGCATGTCGTCGTAGGTTTCGATGCGATGTCCGCTACGATCTCCCCAGACTTTTTCGGCGGACTTTAGCTTGGCCTCGTTGCAATCGCACACCCCCGCCAATTCGATGCCCGCGGTTGATTCCTGTTCTAGTTCGACCAAGCTTTCCGCGTGGGCGTTCGATCTTCCCCCCATCCCGACAATCGCCACGCGAATCTTGTCGTTCAGGTTTTGTCCTCGAACAATTGCTGGGGCAGCAAACGTGGCCGCAGTGGTCACGGCGGTTGATTTCAGCACATCACGGCGAGTTGGCAGAGTCATTGCGATTGCCTTGGTTTCAAAAATTTATCGGGGGCGGCATGGCTTGTTGCGGCAACGAATCAAGCTGATGCGTTGTCGGCGATCAAGCATTGTGACATCTAAGCATCGCTTGCCAGCACACGTTGAAAACAAAGGTGTCGAGAACAACAAGTGATCGGGCAATCGGTTCGATAGCATGTCATTGAATTCAGTCGGTATTGTAGCGAAGTGAGAGTGAACATGTCCTCGACGTGGGCTAAGATAAGCGTGTGTTGACAACCAGTGCTTTCCACCCACAACCTTGGTTTAATGTGATGGCTTTTCAACTGATTCCAAGGCGACGTGTACTGACTGCTCTGGGGGCGGGCGCGGCCGTTGCGTCGCTTCCGGGGCAACGCGTTGTCGCTGCCGATCTCGAACCGGATGCCGATACAGAGTGTCGTTTGGGATTCAGTACCTATGGATTGCCCGGTTATTCGCCGCGGCAAGCGATCGAAGCGATCGCCAAGGCTGGATACGATGGTTTGGAGTTAACGGTGACACCAGAACGGGACGTCGCCGCCGAGAAAATGAACGCATCCCAGCGACGCGACTTTCGAACCTTGTTAGCAGATCACGGATTGGAATTATGTTCGTTGATGGCGAATTATCGACCACTGGGGGCAACCACCGCGCACCGTCGTGATCTGGAACGATTGAAGGGTGATCTCGATTTGGCGCGAGATCTCTCCTCGAACAAGCCACCTGTCATTCAAACGGTGCTGGGCGAGAAAAATTGGGAGAGTGTCAAAGCGAGTGCGGTGGAAAGGTTCGCCGACTGGTTGCAAGTTACCGAAAACAGTGGTGTTGTGGTCGCTGTGAAACCTCATCGTGGTCATGCGCTGTCACGTCCAGGTGAAGCGGCTTGGTTGATTAAGCAATTGGGCGACCCTTCCTCGATCCGGATGTGGTTTGATTACAGCCACTTCATTTTTCGCAAGATGTCGCTGAAGGATTCGATCCGTGATGCGTTGCCGATCACTGCGGGGATTGCAGTGAAAGATGCTCGGCAGGATGGTGGAGCGGTTCGCTTTGAGTTGCCAGGTGAGGCCGGAACGATCGATTATCAAGAGCTATGTCAGCGTTTTTACGCGGGCGGATTTCGCGGTTCGATTTGTGTGGAGGTGAGTTCCCAAGTTTGGAAGCGTCCTGACTATGACGCGGAAAATGCGCTGGTAACCAGCTATCGCGTTTTAAGTACTGCAATGAAACAAGCTGGGGTGCCACGACCCAAGCGATAAATCACCCGCTTGCAGTTCACGGCTCATCAATGGAATCCTAACTTGACCCAAGCAATCGTAG
>JARGNK010000023.1:45344-69923 GCA_029213145.1 Rubripirellula sp.
TGCTCTGGCTTGGTTCCTTGCGGGCTGGAGCAGTTGTTTTGTTGTCACATCGCAATTTTGAGGCATGGTGTTGGGAGGTTTTTGGTAGTGGTTTTTTACAAGGATTGTGGGTTAACTGAGCTGTAAACTGAATTCCCTGTTCTGACCGGATTGCCAGAACCGTGGAAGCAACCGAGGATAGGTGCATGGAGGGAGCATCATCCGAACGCGAAGCGATTGTCAAAACCAAAAATCGCGGCGAGTGTATGGAATATCGTTTCGTGCTCGATGCGGTGGGGATTCGTTCCCATCCGGTTCGTCGCGATGGTTGGTGGTGGCTTGAGGTGCGGACGGATGACGCCAATCAAGCTCTGCTTGAATTGGCGGCTTACCGAGAAGAGAATTCCGACGTTTCCGTGGGATCACGGACTGCCTCCGCCAGTTACGACTATGCGGTTGCAGGAGTCGTTGGCTACGTACTGATCTTGGTTGCGATCGCAGTTCTAGATGCTCACCAAGCTTACGGTATCGATTGGGTTGGGCGCGGTCAGATGAATGCCGGCGTGGTTCGGGATGGTGAGTGGTGGCGGTCAGTCACCGCGTTGACGCTGCACGTGGATTTCGGTCACCTGATCAGCAATCTGCTGTTTGGTATTGTTTTTGGTTTCATGGCCGGCCGCACTTTGGGTGGTGGTGTGGCGTGGTTGGCAATCGTGATTGCGGGAACTCTTGGCAATAGCATCAACGCGTTGATTCAAGATCGAGCCCACACTTCGATTGGGGCATCGACGGCTGTTTTTTCCGCGCTCGGCGTACTGGTGGCTAACGCGCTGCGGCATTGGGGAGACAAGTCGAGTCGCTGGATTCGTTGGCGACCCTTGATCGGCGGGGTTGTCCTGTTGGGGTTTACCGGAGTGGGGGGCGAGCGGACTGATGTCGCGGCGCACTTTACCGGATTCCTGGCTGGGCTCGCGATCGGTTGGTTGGGGTGCCGGATCAGTGGCAAAGTGTTGTCTAATGACAACGTTCAACAGGGGGCCGGCGTCGCAGCGATCGCTATGATCGTGGTCGCTTGGGGATTGGCGGCCCGGTAATCAATCCTAGCGACCGAAGTCGAGTGCCACACTGCCGTGCTTAGCATTCACGGATTGTTGCCAACTTTTAAATTCAAATGGCTGGCGGGGGTTTACGGCGGTTAAATTCCGGATTGCGAATTCGGATGCTTGGCCACATGAGCAGCCATGGGCTTGATGGCTGCTTTTCGGCGTGTTCGCAAGTGTGGATCGCAGACCCCGTGGTACTCACTCGCAGACCCCGTGGTACTTGCACGCTGATGTTGTGGTGCTTACTCGCTGATGTCATAGCACAGCAAGACATCTTGGTCTCGGATATAGAGTTTGCCGTTGGCGACCACGGGGTGTGCCCAGGCTCGTTTGTCACTCCGTTGTGGTTGATCAAAACGGCTTTTCTCAACCAAATCTTCGTTGGTGGCTTCGATCAGTGCGATCGGTCCCGTTTCGCTTCGCAGGTATAGGTGGCCATCGGCGTACGTGGTCGCCCCTTTGCCAGCACTGCGTCCACCGTAGGCGAGTTCACCAGATTCGATGTCCAGGCATTTGAACGTTCCGCCGCTTGATCCGAAGACATAGCCATCGAGCAGGACGACACCGCCATGATGATTTGCGATGTTCTTGTTTGCGTACAGTTCCTCAGTTGTCCAGGTATCGCCATCCTTACTGATCTGGAATGCATTGCAGCCGACGCCGTAGCTGGAGGTGACGAACACGATATCGTCTTTGATGACTGGCGTCGTGATAACGGCAGTCTTCCCTTCACGATCTGCTCTCCACAATACATTTCCTGTCTCCGGATCGAATCCAGCGACGCTGCGCCCGGTCAATTGAATGTACTGACGGGTGCCATGGATGGTGGCGATGATGACCGAGGAATATCCGGCGGTGTCTGTCCAGTCGCCCGTTTGCCAGATTTTTTCGCCATTCTCGCGGTCGAGTGCAACGACCGTGCCTTGTTTGCCGCCCGGTGTTGCGATGACCCGATTTCCATCGACTAGCGGTGATTCGCTGTAACGCCAGCCGGACATCATCTTGCCGCCAAAGTCTTTTTCTAGATTGACCGACCAGACCTCTTTTCCGTTGGCTACATTCAGGCAAGCAAGGTCACTGTGTTGGTTCAGAACAAAGACTTGGTCTCCATCCACCGTCGGTGTGCTGCGTGGCCCCGGGTACCCGCGATGACCACCCGCCTCGCCGATTCGAGTTTTCCAAAGTAAGGCCCCGTCCGCTTCGTTGAGCGCGAGGGCGTAGCTACCATCATCTAAGTCTCCGAGCGTGAATATCTTGCCGTTCGCCACGGCGATGCTGGAGTAGCCAATCCCCATTCCTTCAACCGACCAAGCGAGTGGTGGGCCATCTGCAGGCCACTCTCTCAGTAATCCGGTTTCGTTTGATTTGCCATTGCGATCCGGCCCTCGCCATTGTGGCCAATCGTCTCCGAAACAAGATCCGATATTGAAGCAGGTTAGAGTGGCGAAAAAGGCGGTTGCAAGAAGACGCTGATTCATCGGGGAATCCTGCTGGCGGATGGGTGAGTGGACACGGTCAATACTCTATCATTTCTGGTCGGCCGGTGTGACAAGAGCTTCGTTTGTTAACCGAATGCCCATTCGGACGGATCGAAGCCCGGTTTTTCGAGAGCAGATTCCCGGTTCTCGTCGTTACTTTCGTTGAAGGATTTTTCTCGGTGACCAATCATGATTCGCTATCGATTCGTACTGCAACATTAGACGATTCTGCAGTGGTCGCCGGCATTTATAATCACTACATCCTCAACTCGGTCGTGACTTTCGAAGTGGACGCGATTGAACCGAGGGAAATCTCGCGGCGGATGCAGATGGTGGAGTCTCGCTCGTTACCGTGGATCATCGCTGAGTGGGATGGCGAAGTCGTCGGGTATGCGTTTGCCAGTCAATGGCATCAACGAGCCGCCTATCAAAATTCAGCCGAGGCGACGGTTTATGTCGAACCAAGCTACTGCCGCCGGGGAATCGGGGTGCGGTTGTTGAAGCAACTATTGAAGTTAGTTTCCGAGCGAAACATTCATACGCTCATTAGTGGGATCTCGCTTCCGAACGAGGCGAGCGTGTCGTTGCATGAAAAATTTGGATTTCAAAAGGTGGCCCACTACAAAGAGGTTGGATTCAAGTTCGGAAACTGGATTGATGTCGGCTACTGGCAAAAAATGATTTAGGTAGCAGTCGTTCTTTTTCGATCCGTGTTCATGATCGCGATCCCGCTGGCCGGGTGTTCGATGTCGTCCATGATGCTGATTTGATTCAGGCGTTTTGTACCTGTATAGAATCTCTTCCTTCACAGCGATCGATAACCGGGAAGAGTTCGGTGCATTTAATGGCAGTCCATTTTTTATCGCAATGGAGAATTTGCATGACTGGGAATCGCCTGCAGGTTTCGTTGGGTGCTGCGTTGCTATTGGTTTGGATTGCGTTGTTTGGCCAATCAGGTCAGGCAGTGGCCGCTTGGAAAGCCGGTGCGGCTCGAGCCCGAATCACGCCGCTCGAGCCGATGTGGATGGCTGGTTACGCCAGTCGCGATCGACCCGCTGAGGGGAAGTCGACCGATTTGTGGGCAAAAGCTTTGGCGTTGGAAGATGAAGAGGGTCACCGGGCAATCTTGCTGACACTTGATCTTGTCGGGATCGATCGAACACTCTCAGTCACTGTTTGCGAACGGATCACAAAACGATTTGGTTTGCAACGCTCGTCGATTGCCATCTGTACATCGCACACTCATAGCGGGCCAGTGGTGGGAAAGAACTTGGCCCCAATGCATTATGCGTTGGTTTCCGACACCGCACGTCAGTCGATTGAACAATATGCCGACCAGTTGCTTGTGACGCTGGTTGATTTGGTCGGCGAGGCGTTGAAGGACCTTGAGCCGTGCACACTGCAGCATGGCGTCGGTGAGGCGACGTTCGCAATCAATCGCCGCAATAATCCGCAGCCTGAAGTTCCAGCCCGACGGACAGCGGGAACCTTACTGGGGCCAGTCGATCACGATGTTCCTGTCTTGGCCATTCGTTCTGATGACAAATTCAAGGCGGTCGTATTTGGATATGCTTGTCACGCGACGGTGCTCAGTTGGATGCAGTGGTCGGGAGATTATCCCGGATATGCCCAGATTGATCTTGAGCAACGCTTGCCCGATTGTCAGGCGATGTTTTGGGCTGGCTGTGGAGCGGATCAAAATCCTGTACCTCGCCGCACAAACGAGTTGGCCAAGCACTACGGTCGACGATTGGCAGATGCGGTGGAATCCGTCTTGTTGACGAGCAAGATGGCGGTTGTGGAACCATCGATCGAAACGACTTTTTACACCATCGATCTGGAACTAGGGCAGTTGCCGACCCCAGCTGAATTGAGACAAGTTGAGAAATCGGGGAATAAATTCGAGCAATCTCGAGCCCGCCTGTTGTTGTCGCAGATCGCTGCGGGAAAACCACTTTCGCAAACATATCCTTATCCGGTTGAAGTCTGGAAGTTGGGGGCGGATCTTCGCTGGGTGATGCTTGGTGGGGAAGTGGTTGTCGACTATGCCTTGCGTCTCAAGTCAGAACTCAGTGGTCACCTCTGGGTAGCCGGCTATTCCAACGACGTCATGGCATACATCCCATCGCGGCGCATCTTGCGTGAAGGTGGTTACGAAGGTGCGTCATCGATGGTGTACTACGGATTGCCCACCCTTTGGGCACCGACCATCGAGAATGCGATTGTGAAAGAAGTAAAGCGTCAGGCAGAATAGCCTTTCACTGGACAGGGCGCATTGAGGGTCGAGAAATGAGCGGAACCGGATGCCGTTTCCTGCTGCAGAAGAAGCCACATGTTGCGGCCCGGTCCGTAACGATGGGCGCATAAAAAAAGACCGCGTGAAAGTGCACTATCACGCGGTCTTGTGTCCGTGAGTGGGGCTCAGACGCTGGCCAAGGTTTGCCTCTGGCCTCGTCACCGTCTTAGAGATCGGCGACGCGGGCACGGGGTCATTCCAAAAGCTCGGGTCTGGCATCGTGGCGAAGTAGTCACGGACTGCGTTTGCCACCACGACGAGATAGAATTTATCCGGATTCGTTTCAGCGTCAATCTGAAACACCACTTTGATTTGGTGGATGCCCTGAATTGAATGCCAATTATGCAGGCTGGGCAAATCGTCGCGAAAAAACCGCCGTTTGCCCACAGTTCTTGCCACCTCGCGGCCTTTTCAATGCGAGAATTGGCGTTCAGATTCAGGCCTTTGTTTACTGTCTACGAGGTGCCGTTGTCCTTCCATCGTGCGATGTTCTGATTGGCGTAGCGTGAGTGATTTCTGCATCGCATGCGTTCACTGATGGATAGTCGATTGCCTATCTGCGATGATGCTAAACCGTTTTGCGTTTTTATTCTTCTGCCTGGGGTTGGTCTAATGCAATTGGTCAAGGTTTTTGATCGCTGGTTCATCGTTCTGTTTGCATTGACCTGCATGGCCTTGCCGTCTGCTGGCGGCGCGGATCCGGCCGACTTGCCAGAGCGAGAGGGGTTGCATCTGTTCCTGCTCGTCGGTCAATCCAACATGGCGGGGCGCGGGGAAATGGCGGAGGAAGATGCCGTGGCGAATCCACGCGTGCTGATGTTGACCAAGCAGAATCAGTGGAAGCCTGCCGTTGATCCAATTCACTTTGATAAGAAGGTTGCTGGTGTTGGGCTGGGCCGCACATTCGGTTTGTTGGTGGCCGAGTCATCGCCGGAAATCACCATTGGATTGATCCCCTGCGCGATCGGAGGTTCGCCCATCTCTGCTTGGCAGCCCGGTGGGTACCACCGTCAAACCAACAGTCATCCATACGACGATGCGATCAAGCGTGCCAAAATTGCAATGGAATCGGGGACGCTCAAGGGAATCCTCTGGCATCAGGGCGAATCTGATTCCAAGGAACAACTCGCGGAAGTCTATGAACAGAAATTGCACGAGCTAATCGCACGGTTTCGTGCTGAATTTAAATCACCTGAGGTGCCCTTTATTGCTGGCCAGATGGGACAGTTTTCTGAGCGGCCCTGGAGCGAGGAAAAACGCAAGGTAGATTTGGCGCACCGAACACTTCCGAAGAAGGTTGGAAAAACAGCGTTCGTCCGATCTGATGAGCTTGGCCACAAGGGTGACAAAGTGCATTTTGATTCCGCCGCCTATCGGGAACTTGGCCGCCGCTACGTTGAAGCTTATTGGACTCTTTCAGGGGAAAAATAGATTCGACCGGGGCGGGAATTTCCGGCCCTGTAGACTTTTTTTGACCGGCCGAAGTTTGACGGTGCATGAAGTGAACGAGCTGGCAGTGAAACCTTTGTTCGCCGTATTGAATCGCTAAGGATTTGACCGAGACCAGAGGTGAATCGTTCCGTCATAGACTCCAGCAGCGATCCGTTGGCCATCTGGTGAAATCGCAACCGCTAAGATGGTTTCTGCCGGGCCGTAGAGTTCTGTTTGAAGTTTCAGGTTTGGCACACTCCAGATTCGCACGACCCGTTCGCGACCGCCAGTGATCAGAAATTCGCCGTTGATCGAAAAGGTCGCCGAAAATAAAGCGCTGGCATCTGCTTCGATCGTCTTGTGCATCTTGTGGTGAACAAGATCCCAGATCGCGACTTGGTCGCCCGATGCGATGGCGAGCCATTTTCCGTTGGGTGTGTATTTGACTTGGTACACCATTCCAGTGACTGGGATCGCTTGGGGCAATGTTGTGCCACTTTCGGTGTCAAGGAAGCGAACATGGTTTTCGGTTCCGCCGGCAAGCGTTTTTTGGTCGGGAGAGAATGCGACGGCGAAAAATGGTTGGGAGTGCGGGGTCGACCATCGCGTTTGCCCTTGATCCCACACTTGAATGTGAAACCCCGCGGTCGCGATGAGATCGCCATCTGGTGAGTAACTCGCGGACATCATTGGGTCGCCATGACCGGCCAGCGTGAAATCTGCTTTTCCTTGGGGTAGGTTCCACTGAATGGCTGACCCATCACCGCTGCATGACAGCAACGATTTGCCATCGGGTGACCATGCGATCCGAAACACTTGGTCCTGGTGTCCTCGCAAAGTCGCAATGACTTGGCCGGTCGAAGAATTCCAACGCTTGATTGATTTGTCGTAACTGCCCGATGCCAATTCTGTCCCATCAGGAGCGAATGCCAATCCGTAAACCGCATCGTCGTGCTGGTTCCAGACGGCATGATTGGCAATGGGAAATGGATTCGTTTCTTGAGCGGTCAATGCGATCGAGGCCATTGCTGAGGCCACGAAACCTGTTGCGAAAACGAATCGACCAATCTGCTGTAGCATCACTCTGGCACCTCCAATCTCACGGTTGGTGCAACTGCTGTGCCGGAGGTGGCTCGTTTTTCGCGTGGGTTGGAGGTCGCGTGTGCCGTGCTGATCCTATCGAGCAAATCACAACACCCTTGATTCGCTGGGTGTGCATTCTGTGTTCAAAACGCACAGTGCATCGCCGGTGGGCAAGTTCTTGGTTAACCATGGCAGTGCTGCCTCGTCGTGTTCAATGCGTGCGGCCATCAGTAAATCGGCCGTCTTTGTTCTCCGTGGTTTTTCCACCTGGGGTGGCAGGCTTTTCGGAATGATTCCGATGATGAGATTCCCCGTCATTCAAGCGAATGCTCTGGATCGAGCCAGTGGTTTTCGATCGATAAAACAATCAAGCTGCCTAATCATGCCAAGTGGGCAATGCCGGTCGCGAGAGGGGCTGATTCGATTCAGCCTCGCCAGGACGATGTCACGGCCAGCATGATCGTGATTTGTATCCGCATTCGGGGACTGAATGTCTTGCCGAGTTGAACGTTTCGGTGTTGTTCCAAGTGTTGACGCAGTCGTTTGGCTGGGAAATTCGGCTGACGATGATTGCTTCTCCGTTTGCCGCGAAGACCGAGGGATGCTCGGAGATAACGTAAACGAAAAGGTCCAACATGACTGACGCGGTTTGGCTTCCGCATATGTTCACCAGCCCGATCGCGGATTCTAAGCCGGTGAGCACAGAATGGTGGGAAAATTCCAACTGGTTCGTACTGTCGTTGTCTCTCGGGGTGTGACGCCAGCCAGACGCTATAAGCTAGTTCGCTATGTTCTTGAAAACGATCTTCGTTTTTGACGAGGTGACTGATGTCAGAGTTCAGAATCAGATACAACAAGAACTACCGCTTCTGCCATTTGGACTGAGACCAAGTCTATGCTTTACATGATTGAACTGCACTATTCACCTGAGCATCGCGAGGCAGCGTTGCGTTACTTTTTGGATCATGGAGCGACCCATTACGAAGGAAATGTGACATTGCAAAATGGTTGGGTGGCGACGAAGGATTGCGTCGCCTACGTACTGGCTCGCGGAAACAGTGACGAAGGAGTCGATAAAGCTTGTGTGCCACTGCGAGAATTTGGCGAAGTCTACTATCGTCACGTTACTAGCACCGACGAGATCTAGGAGGCTTTGTTACCGATGCTGGGGAGCGGCTTGGTGGGTTTTCAGCTTTGTTTCGTTTTTCTAATCGGTCGCTTTTCCGTCGTGTCATTATCTGTTGGCTAGCATGATGAAGTTTTCAATTCGGACGTTGTTGGTATTGGTTACTGTTTCTGCCCTGGCGATGGTGGCTTACCAGTCACATCAACGAGCTGTCATCGAGCAGAAGCGTTGTCTTGAAATTGCAATGCGAATTGATACCCTCGAACAAAATCAGGCGGTTCGAGCTAATTACCGCACGACGAAGCTTGCTCGGGATGATCTTAACGCGTCGCTTCAAGCTAACCGTGACCGTTGTGAGCAGGCGATACAGGCATTGGTTCAGCGTTACTCGTCGATTGAGCCTGTCGACGCCGAAACACTCTCAATTCGGCGTTCCCCGGCCATTCGCACAGATGCCTCGCAAGCATCTTTATTATTCAGGCTGTTTGTTCCAGCGAATCGTCCAACTTGGTTAAAACTTGGAATTCATCCGCAATCGACCAATGCTCCGTCGGATCGAACAGAGGGGTCCGAAGATGTATTGCTGGTCGAATCAGTCTTCAATCATTCGGGACCTTTTGAGTTAAGGTTGCCGCCGGGTAAACACGTTGTAGCGTTAGTCGTTGAGGATCAGGATGATTCCGTCGGGCGATTCCGGCTTCGGTTGAATGAAGAGATGTTAACTGAGTCAGTGGTCATCAAAAGTGAAGATGTTCGTCCGAACGGATACATGTCCATCTCCGCTGAACAGCAAATTGATTTCGCCCCCAGTCGCATGTTGCCCCGGTTGGTGACCTTTCGCTTCCAGCAGCAATCTTCCAAGGATTCCAAATCAAAAAGCGAAGTCAATCTATCGGTTTGGCTTAGCGACCGATCGAGTTCATTCAGTCCTTTTTCTGCTCATCACTAAATCAATCCGTTATTCAACCCACCCTATGCCATGATTGAACTTGGAAAAGACCCAAAGCAGGGTGTTCGAAAGCGACAGCGACGATTACACGAAATCGTGGCGCTGACCGTCTTAGGGTTCTTCGGCGTGATTCTGGTTTACGTCATTGTGGAATCCATGATCGACATTCGGCGTGTCGGATTGTTGATGCAAACTCAGCAGTTGCGGCTTGCAGAATTGCAAGCGGTTGAAGACAAGCGAACGCAAGCGATCAAGCAAGCAGAGAATAATCAACGCGCGGTGTTTGACTTACTTGCGAATTGTCGTGTGGCAACCGACATTCCCACGCTGACTGGTGGTCAGCTATTTTGTCAGCATCGTGGTGATCGTGGGTTTGTATTGTGGGCCCCCGAAGGGAAGCATCGGTTGCAGATTTCGGCCAAGGTTTCTTTCAAAGCTAGTCAGGATCAGCCAGATCAGTCTGTGGGAAGTGACGGTGGCAGTGGCGAGGCGGAGCCGGTTAAAACTGAATATGCTTGGACGGTCCCGCTGCTTGGCGGAAAAGGTTACCTCTTCGAACTCGAGTCGAATGGAAAGGTCCGTCCGGTCGCATGGCGATTGACTGGAAATCATGCCGATTTTGTTTCGCAGCGCGAAGTCGTTCCTGTGGAGGATGTAGGCGCGGATGGTTGGTCATATTCCGGCGGGAATCGAGTTGCGTTTCCGAACCAATGCGAGCCATATCAGTCAATCGCGGGTATCCAGGCGGCAGCAGGTCAGCCAACGCCAGTCAATGTTTACAATCTGACGATTCATGGGGGGCAACCGGGGCGAAAAATTACCATTGAGTTGACCGCAGGGGTTGTCAGTGATGGCCCGGCGACGGTTGACCCGGGCGAGGCCGCTCGCCTTATTTCACTTGGGCATCCTGAGCTTTTGGCACCGTACACGGGCGATGGGAAATTCGAACTGGTGCCGAATTAGGATGCATCGGTCCCGGTCAGCGTGACAATGGATTCGGTCCCTCTTGCCGTCTGGGAACCACTGCTTGGTGGTCTGAGGACCTTGCGTTCTTGCGTTCTTGCGTTCTGGGGATGATCCTAAGCGGGTGTCCTGCTCCAGCCGTTAGAATCCCAGTGGATGTTTCGTGCCACGTCGATGAATTCAATGAGCGAATTAAAGAACCAATTTGAATCACAGACATTCTCCAATGATTATCAATTGGTCAATGGCGTTGTGATGCACCACGAGAACCCCGCAAATTTTCACGTTCCGCCGGAAGTGATCAAACGGCACATACAGCCCGGTCAGTTTGTCGAGCTGCGGATCGATTCACCTCGGTTCTCGGTCCATCAAGAGGATGCCCAGGGATGTTCATGTCCTTCATGTAATGGCGAGATGACGAAACCAATTTTACGGCATGAACACCCAGCTTCGCTTCTGCGACTGCCTGAGCAACGAACCCCGTCACGCGGTTGGGGTGAAGATTTTTGGGTGCGCGTGACCGCGCGATCAGGAACTTATCTCGGCGGCATCGCTGATAATCCGCTGGTGGAATCACGCCTGCATGGACTGGTTGAAGGGGGCGACGTTTATTTTCAGGAAGATCACATTTTGGCGGTGCACGATATCCACCGCGGGGATCTAGTGGCGGGAATGGACGTAGCTGACCTGAAGGAGCTTGCCGAATGGGTCGGCCAGATGCGGCGAGGATCCGAGGGTTGACGATGCATTGACCGCAGGATTGAACGGCTTGGCGAGCGATGTCTGTCGTGATTGACTGACCGGTCGTTAAGTCATATTGATTAAGCCAATTGATGCGTCACCTCAAACCTGCCATCCTCGATGCTTTCTGGGGCAAGCCGCTCTCGCTTACCATCCATCCACTTAGGTTATTCGGTCTCTTGCATTCGATTGATTGTTTCTATTTCAGTGCTCTTAAATTCACGTTGAAATAGATCACCTTTGCTTGTTTGCTCTTCTGTTTTGATCACAAATTCCCTGCTCGGATGTTTCGCGCCTTGGGTGTGGGGATATCAGCGAAATGCAGTAAATCGGCTTGCTCGAAAATCTCCGCTTTCGTTTTCGAAATCACGCTGACTTACTGCCTCCCTTGTCAACTTGGCTGTCCCGAAAAAGTTTGGTCCCGAAAAAGTTTGTTTTTTTTTAGGGCATAAAAGGGCGGTTCAACGCACTGAAGCCTGAGCGGAAGTTCGGCCAATCGCATTGGTCGTGGAACCCCGTGCGGTTGAGCTTGGGGCTTGCCGCAAAATGGTGTGGCTGTCCAGCCCGCAATGAAAGTTCTTACGGCTCGGTCAGGGATCGCGGTTGTTTGAGCCTGTGATGGCGTGACGCCGGCAGCGAAGGTTTCGCCTGATGCTTTTGGCGAGCTTTGAAGTCGTGTTCCGTTCAATGACGACCCGACTGCTCACCATTGTTTTGAATTTCTCCATCCTTCTAGAGATCCACGTACGATGAAACTGTTTTTTACCGGCCCAGGAATTGGCAAAATGGCATCATGGGTTGTTGGCGTTGGCCTTGCATCCTGGATCGCGCTTGCAGCCTCTGCTTCCGCGTTTGCCCAGGATGACAAGCCCGGAGTTCCGTCAAATCCGATTTATGTATTTCGGTTCATTGAGGTGATGCCGGAGGATGTTGCATCGTGGCGAGAGAACGTTCGCGCGAAGCAGCAGAAGTTCAATTCCAAACCGGATTCTTCGCAGTGGGGAACTTGGCGGATTGTCACCGGGCTGCGAACGAATCAGTTTGTGCGAGGATTTGCAACCACTCCGGAGCTCTATTCAAACCCAGTCCATCCATCTCAGGGAATGGCGGCTTCGTGGGATATGGAAGAAGCGGCCTATTGGCTGGAACACGTTGAGCCATTGCAAGAATGGACTGGGAATCGCCAGATCTGGCGGCCCATTGCAGGCTTGCGTTCTGAGGGGCTTCCACAAGATAAGGCTCCCAAGTACCTACAGCATCGGCGTTGGCGCATGAAGCCAGGGATGTATCAGCGGCTTGAGGCCAACTATAAAAAAATGATTGCCGCGATGGATCATTGTGGTCATCCCATTGATTTTTCGATCGCAAGACTTTCAGATGGCGGCGATTTTATGATCTACGCCGAAACCACTGCATTCAATGATATGGCTGACATTCCAGGAATGGAGTCGATTCGTGACGCTTTCATCGCGGTTCACGGCGAAGGTAGTTGGGAGAAGTTCCTCGAAGAACACAACGCGGTAATGCAAGAAAACGCTGTCGTTGAAACCGAAACTTGGGTGTACGAGGAATCGCTCAGCAACCTAGTGATGGGGGCTCCACCGAAGTCGACTCGAGCGAAGTAACGCTTGGGTCGATCATAAGTCAATCTATTCTCATCATCGCCTGAGCTTCAGCGGTCCATGTTTTTCAAGGGCCGTGTGTTTGGCGGTGATTGATCGGTGTTGATTGGGGCGGCTCTTCATATCGAGTTTTCAACACGTGCACCATTCGCTGAGCGATCGCGTTTGGTGCACTCGCAAGGCTTTGGGTTCGCCTAAGACGGTGGTTGTATTCATAACCCCAGGCAACTGTCTTGATTAATCACCCCGGCTGTTATCTGATGCAGCTGTTATCTGATGCAGCTGTTATCTGATGCAGCTGTTGTCTGATGCAGCTGTTGTCTGATGCAGCTGTTGTCTGATGCAGCTGTTGTCTTGGCGGCCGAGGTTGTTTAAGCGATCGATCAGGAATCAACTGACACCTGATCGCTCACGCACGCTTACGGCTAACCTTATTTCGGTGAGTCGTTTCGTTCATGGCGCTCACCGAATTCAGGTGTCGATTGGAAAATGCTCGGCTACGGTTGGTAGCTACCTGCTGATTCGAAGATCAATTTGACTTCTCCATCTTGAATCTGAAGCACATTTCCCCATTGCCCAAAGTCGATGACTGATCCTTTTGAATCGCTGACTTGCCAGACACCATTGGCAATCGCGACCGTATCGCTCAGTCGTTGTGCATTGAGAATCACCGCTTTGAGTTCAGTCTTGGCGTAGGGGCTTGTTCCTTCATTAGCAACCTTGAGTGACTCGAGGATGGCGAGTCGACCACGATAGGCTTGGGGCATTTCGGAGACGCTTCGGACTCCGTCCACCGTGAATTCTTGGGTCATCAAGCTCGAATCCGAATTTAGGGCGCCGCGAGCGTAGCGTTCGATGCTTCGTTCCACCATCTGGAGTAATTTTGCGTCCCTCAGCTTGGGTTGTTCGGGCAGTTGAAAGGAAACATCCGGTAGCTCTCGGTTTGCAACGCTTTCGAGGGGAAGATCGGCATAGGCTGATTCCAAGAGCATCTTGCAGTCGTTCCGCTGGGCATTGACTTTCCAAACGTTGCCCCATTTGCCTGTTCGCATCGTTTCTCCGTCTTTGTCTACGAGCCACCAGGTGCCATCGGCGAGAATGTGTTGATCAGTGAGGAATCGTGCGGCGAGTACTTCGGCGTGGATCTCTGTTCCATCACTTGGGTTTCCGGTTGCGAATCCTGGTTCCAGTGACGCCCGGATTGCATCGCTGCCTTGGATCGGCAGCAAGCTGATGTTGGTTGCCCGAATGCCGTCCTCGGTGAACTCGCTAACCAGGCCTGAGAGATTTTTCTGCCTCCAGTGATTTTCGATCGAGCGTATCTCCGCTTCGATCAATCGTTTCGCGATGGGGTCCGAGTCGGTTTGGATTCTTCGGAAAACGGAACGAATGTCCTCCTGGGGTTGTCCGTTGATCGTGCGCTTTGTCTGCGTGATGGACCATTGATCGGCGGTTTGCCACTCGAATGCACGGAGGCTCTTTGCGATGACTTTCTCGCCGTCGGAAACAACTGATGATTCGAACGAACCAATCCAAGTTTCCTCCTCAATCTTATGGCTCGCGGTCATGGTTCCTCCTTTTGAGTCAAAGCCATGCTCCGCAATTTTCTTCTCGACGCTGGACCAGCCCAGAACACCGGAAAAGGTCAGCGCTCGCCCAGTTGAAAAGCTTTCTCCCACGCCTTGATAGGCGACGGTGTTGTTGTCCGTTCCCCATTTGAGGGTCACGGTTTCGGTGACGACTTCATCCCCAATCTTGGTTTCAACTTTCCAGGTTCCCACAAGTTGATCAAGTTTGGCGTGCAGTCGGTCCGGCATCGGTTCTGCGAAGCACGAAACGGCTAAAGAGGCAGTAAGCAGGGTGGTCATGAGTAAGCGGGTTGGATTCACGATTTTTCTCCGGCGGGTACTGAGGGGTTGATTCCGATATTCATCGTGTGATGGTGAACTGGAATTTTGGATCTGCGTTTAGTGCGATCGCAAATGCTGTTTGACATGGCGAAATTTGAGAAGTTCGCGGTAAGTCGTGTCGCTCGTGGCGTTTTCAGTACCAGAGGGAAGCTGGTTGCGGCTGACCGCAGCGTTCGCCAACAAAACAGCCAAGATGCCAATCGCTACAACTTGCTCGTGGATGCGGGCTAGTCGCTTTGATGTTGGTGGTTTACCGCGGGCATTGTTTTCCGCGTTTGTCGGTTTCGTTTTGGTGGGCTGGCTCGCATCGTTGACCGTCTTGCCCCGAGGCAGCTTGACTCCACAGCGAATCAATTCACTGCGAATCAATTCACTGCGAATCGGGCCCGGTCTGAGAAGGTTCGGTGCATGGCCAAAAAAGGGTCCCCAAAAATGGTCCCCAAAAATGGTCCCCAAAAATGGTCCCCAAAAATGGTCGCTGATACCGAATCGCGAAAGGAGACGCAGATGCTGGCCCGGGGCGACAAACCAAGTCGATTGTTGGCGGCAAGGGCCGCGTCGACATCCAAGTGTTGGGCAAGAAAAAAACCCGCAATTCACTGGGAATCACGGGGTTTTTGAGAGTGGGCGATACAGAATTCGAATCTGTGACCTCCACGATGT
Organism: Rubripirellula sp.; assembly: GCA_029213145.1. Classification (GTDB taxonomy): domain Bacteria; phylum Planctomycetota; class Planctomycetia; order Pirellulales; family Pirellulaceae; genus Rubripirellula. Next base: position 60,689 of record JARGNK010000023.1, read on the forward strand.
CAACGTGGCGCTCTAACCAACTGAGCTAATCGCCCGATTTGAATCGGATGGGAGTGCTTGGGCGGGGACGATGTAGACATCGACCGACCAACGGTGAGACGTGAATCACACCTTGCTCGACTCCGGCGGATAGTTTGGGAGGTGTCAAACGAATCGTCAATACCGCGCCGAATCGATCGGTGTTGGTGATATCAGCCCTCTGCGGCCGGTAAATCTTGCCTTTTCGGCAAATTCGCTGTTGACGCTCCCCATCCCATAATCAGATACTTTGACAAATTGGTCTTGACGCCGCCCGGCAAACGATGCGCGGTGGTTTCGGATCAGCTAACCTTTTTAATTCCGTCGACCCTCCGCTCGAGGCGAAGGGTCGATTTTTTAACACGTTGTACCGGAAGGCCCTCCGGTCGGAGAAGACGCTATTTAGTGGCATTGGCACGCAGACAAAACCAGCAAGAGACTCGCGATACTGTACGCATTAACAACAATATCCGCATCACACCCATTCGGGTCGTTAGCGAAGACGGCGAGCAGTTGGGGATCATCCCCACCGAACAAGCCTTAGAACGCGCTCGAGATGCAGGTCTCGATCTTGTCGAAGTGGCACCGAGTGAGCGGCCACCCGTTTGCCGAATCATGGATTACGGCAAGTACAAGTACGACAAGAACAAAAAGAAGAACACCGGACAGTCTCACACCAAGACAAAAGAAATTCGGCTCCGGCCAAAAACGGGCGATGAAGATATTCGCACCAAAATTCGTCGCGCCGAGAAATTTCTTCAGAACAAAGATAAGGTCCAGGTCAGTGTGTTGTTTCGCGGTCGCGAAATGGCCCACATCGAGGAGGGCCACAAAGTGATGAAGATGGTGATCGAAACGCTCGGCGAATTCGGTAAAGTCGAAACGTCTCCGCAGCAGCACGGTCGCCGAATTATCTGCATGCTCGCTCCCAAGTAAATTGCCGCAGGAACGTCGCGGCAGAGTTGTTGCATGAGTGCGGATGTCATTTTCGTCGCCTGTCTCGCTGTGGTGATTACATGATTCATTTGCAACAGGCTTGCCAGGCACTCGCTCGGCTGGCCCCGCTGCGGTTGGCGGAGAGTTGGGACAACGTTGGCTTGCTGGTCGGCGACCGGTCTCGATCGGTTTCGCGAGTGATGACCTGTCTGACGATCACGCCTAGTGTCGTTGCCGAGGCGGTAAGCGAGCAGGTCGATTTAGTCGTCACCCACCATCCGCTGCCTTTCAAGCCGCTGCAGCGGATCACCAGTGACACAACCAGCGGCAAAATGTTGCTAGACCTCATCGCTGGCAACGTCGCGATCTATAGCGCGCATACGGCATTCGATTCCGCTCGGGAGGGAATCAATCAGCAGTGGGCCGAGCAGTTGCAGTTGACCGAGATTGAGACATTATTGCCGTTGGACCAAGACGAGGATGGTTTGGGTGCTGGCCGTCTGGGGAAGCTTGTCGGTCCAGTCACACTAGAGCAATTAGCCCAGCTTTCAGCAGCTTTAGTCAACGCCAGTGCCCCGCGACTGGTTGGCCAAGCCGATGCGGCTGCCAGTCGGGTCGCCCTGGCTTGTGGGAGCGGCGGTAGTTTTTTGGCAGCGGCCCGCCGGCGGGGGTGTGATGCAATGATTACCGGGGAGGCGACGTTTCACACCTGCTTGGAGGCCGAGTCGGCTGGGGTCGGATTGATCCTGCTCGGGCACTACTACAGCGAGCGATTTGCCATGGAGAGGATGGCGGACCGATTGGCCGATGAGTTTTCCGATCTTACGGTTTGGGCCAGTCGCCAAGAGCGAGATCCGGTGGTGGCGGTCACTTTGAAACATTGACCACCATCTAAATGCTTCTAAAATCTGTGGGTTGGTGCCGGGCAGTGTTCGTTGGTGCCGGGCAGTGTTTCTCGCTCGGGCAATCCAACATTCGTCTTTGCGGCTCGTTTCCTGCAATCCGTTGGGAAACCGCAGAAGCTGCTGGGGATTTGAAGCTGCTGGGGATTTGCTGGACAGGCGTGGGCTTTGCTTTCCACTACGCTGACTCCGAACGGTCCTGTGACCGAACGACCACCTGCCAACTGAAATGCTATTGAAAAAAGTTTGCTGATGAATAAATCGGAGCAGAAAACGTCACCACAACGCTGGCTCGCCGCCCTGCCTGTTTTTAACGAGGTGCAGTACGTCGCGAACATTTTGGATCAGGTTGTCAGTTACGCCACTGATGTACTGGTGGTCGATGATGGTTCAAGCGATGGGACGGCCGAAATTTTGGCGGCGCGAGATGATATCCAAGTGATCCGCCATGAGCAGAATCAGGGCTACGGGGCGGCATTGACCAGTGCCTTCCGGTATACGATCGAACATGGTTTTGACGGACTCGTGACGCTTGATTGCGATGGCCAGCATCAGCCGCAAAGAATCCCCGAGTTTATCGAGGCGGCGGGTGATGCCGATATGATTTCTGGCAGTCGTTATTTGAAGAACTATGACGGTGACGATGCGCCGCCGGAAGAACGCTATGCGATTAATCGTCGGATCACCAATGAATTGAATCAACGATTGGGATTTGAGTTAACCGATGCCTTCTGTGGATTCAAAGCCTATCGGGCCTCGGCACTGCAGCAGCTTGACATTACCGATACCGGTTATGCGATGCCACTGCAGCTCTGGGTGCAGGCGGCTGCGGCGGGATGGAGCGTGGTCGAGATTCCCGTTCCTCTGATCTACCTCGATTTGGAACGTTCTTTCGGAGGCGCTTTGGATCAAGCAGAAGCTCGCCTGCGACACTATCATCAAGTACTAGATGAGGCAGTGGCCGAAGCTTCGCGGCAAGGTCATGCTTTCCCGTCACGCGCCCCCGCGCTCTCGATTCGATAATTCTCGGCTGAGTGAATTTGAACGACCAAACAAGCAAATTGATGACAGGCAGTGGCGATGCCAGATCCGACTCTGTCGATGAAAGTTCCGTGGATTCGCTGAGCACCCAGGCCCACGCGTTTCGCGCGTACCGAGCGCCGCGGCGGCATGGCGAATCGCTGATTGAGCCAGGCTTTAATTCAGCTGCGACACTGATTCGCAGCAACCAGTCGCTGCTGCAGCAACAACCCTTTCCCGATGCTGGTTTGCGTGGTCGAGCCCGGCGAAAATTGATTGACGACGCGCTGCAATACACCTCCACTTATCGGTCGGTTGATTGGGTCGATGCAGAGAGATTGGCGGAGGGCTCGTTGCCGATTTTGATGGCGGGACATCAGCCAGCCTTGTTTCATCCCGGCGTCTGGTACAAAAATTTCACGCTCAGCCGGCTGGCAAAGCAAAACGAAGCGTTAGCGATCAACTTGGTGATCGACAACGATGTTGCATCGGGGTGTTCTGTTCGCGTTCCCACGGTTAATCGTTCGAATGGATCCGCTGGTTATCGGTCGGTACCTTACGACGAAGGGGGCGGGGGGGTCCCGTACGAGCAGACGACGATTCATGATCGCGAGCTATTCGATCATTTCGACCGGCGAGTCAAGGACGCTGTCTCACCGCTCGTTAAGGATCCGTGCATTACGGAAATGTGGCAGCACGCACGTTATGCCGTGGCCCGCTGTGGCATCGCCGGTTGCGCCCTGGCTCAGGCGCGTCATGGTTTGGAGGGGCAACTCGGGCTGCAGACACTGGAGCTGCCAATGGGCCCGGTTTGTCGAACGCCAGAGTTCGCTGCCTTTGCCTTGTCGATATTGACGGAGTTGCCTCGGTTTCATCGCTGTTACAACGATGCAGCAAACTACTATCGGCAGTCCCACGGAATTCGGAGTTCCGCGCACCCGGTGCCAAACCTGGCGGAAGATGGAGAGTGGTTTGAGGCGCCGATGTGGTTGTACGGTGACGATGCTCCGCAACGAAACCCGGTGTGGGCGAAATTGTCGGATGATCACCTGGTGTTGAGTGACCGTGATCAACGAGAGCAACGAATTGACATTCGCTTCCCGCAGCTGGCGGCAGAACAGTTGGCATCCTTGGCGGCTCCAAACTTCAAGCTGCGGCCACGCGCCTTGTTAACCACAATGTATGCGAGACTGGTTCTCAGTGACCTGTTCCTGCACGGGATCGGCGGTGGTAAGTACGATCAGTTAAATGATTTGATCATTCAGTCGTTTTTTATGGTTCAACCGCCTCAGTTCATGGTGGTGTCAGCGACCCTGCAGCTCCCCGGTATCGAGGCGGTAGCGGATGAATCTGTCTCGGGGGAAAAGGTCTCGGGTGAAACAGCGATTCGGACGCTGAAGCGAGCGATTCGAGAAACCATTTTCCAGGCTGAGCACTTCGAGGATCAGGTCGAACTCAATCCTGATCAAGTGCGTCGTAAACGGGAGTTATTGGCGGAGATTCCACCGCCCGGTCGCCGCCAAGACTGGCACAATGAGATGACTCACTTGAACGAATCGCTAAGTCGCCAGACTCGCGTGATTCGTGAGCAACTTCGAGACGAGTTGGCGGAGGCGGAGAAACGGGTCACCAGCGCAAGTCTGCTCGCTAGTCGCGAGCATCCGTTCTGTTTGTTTCCGCTCGAATATTTGCAGCAGACCTACGATTCGATGCTGGAGGCCGAGTCGAAGAACCTCTGACTCGACCGAGGCGAACGTGCTGAACGCAAAAAGAAGCGTCTACCCGTGCGGGGCGAATTCCTCGGCGGATTTGCATCTTGAAAGTGAGGATATCGCGATAAAGCCGACGGATTCTCGACCGTTTTTGCGAGTGTCGGCTCAAGCGCGGCTGCCGACTACGATTTGCCCGACGAGCAGCCAGACAGCGGTAAAAATGAGACCGAGTGCGGTGTGAATGGCATCAGCGTTCATACATGGGCCTTGCTGCAAGAGTGGAACAGTCGCTTTGGCCTGTTCCCTGGCCCAAACTCATCACCCTTCTGGTGATGTTCAATGCATCGATCCCGACGCATATTAGGACTTCGGCATTTCGAAGTACCTGGACTTGGAATAAATTCTGGCGGACGGATAATTTGCCCAGCCGTCACAGATTGACTTCCTGTTTGAGTCCGCGGCGGCTTGCTGCTGTTGCCGTCATCACGGATTTGGGCTCAGATTTGGGCGTGGTTCATGGTCGGCTGGAAAACAATTCGCTGCTCTATCGCAAGGTTGGCTCAATGCCTGTTCAGTACTGGTTGATGAAGACAGAACCCGGCACCTATTCCATTGATGATCTGGCGCGGGAAAGCGACTTAACAACCTGTTGGGAAGGGGTGCGGAATTATCAGGCGCGAAACATCTTGCGTGACGACATTCAGGAAGGCGATTGCGTGCTGTTCTACCATTCGGCCTGCAAGGAGCCTGCGGTGGTGGGCACCGCGATCGTTACCCGAGGTGGCTATCCGGATAAGTTCGCCTTTGACCAACGGAGTAAGTATTACGATAAGAAGAGTGATCCTGACGACCCTACTTGGTACATGGTCGATGTGAAGCTGGATCAGAAGTTTGATCAGCCCGTGACACTGAAGGAAATGCGCGCACAAGCATCCCTTGAGGGGATGGTCTTGCTGCAGAAAGGGAGTCGCTTGAGCGTCCAGCCCGTGAAGAAGAAAGAATTCAACGCGGTGCTGAAGATGGCCAAAGCGAAGAAATAGTCAATGGCGGGATTGTCCCCGCCGGCAACAGCGATTTCTCGCAGAACGCATGCCTCGCACCGCTTTTGATCGCAACGCGGTGTCACCTCTGCTAAGCTTTTTGCGTTCCTTTCATCGGTCGGTGGAGAAAAGCGATGGTGAATCGTTGGTTGTTCGTGGTGGCGTTGTTGGGTGCCACGTCGGTTGTTCGCGGTGATGAATTAACCACCGTGTTTGGTGTGCCCCGCCAACCGTTGGTCGCCGCGACCGAACGGTTGATTGAGGCGCTCGAGTTCGCCGGTTCTCCCTTGGATGCCGCGCTGATCGAGCAGCTTCGCGAGGCTGGTAAATTGGAAAAGCCTGCTGACGCAACGAGGCAGATCCAGGCAATCTTGGATCCGCTCTGCCTTGCCGAGGTCCACATCAATGCTGAAAGTCGCGTGAAGGTCATCGAGGGTCCAGTTAGCAAGGAGTTGATGCAGCAGGGTTGGCGGGCATATCTCGTCAAGGTGCGGAATGAAGCCGGCATCAATCCCGAATTAGTGGTGCAGAGTCCAAACGCCTTGCCGCTTTATCAAAAAGGGCGTGGTGCTCGACAGAAACCGATGAGCCAGGAAAAACTCGTCCAGCCAAGTGACGTTCCCGATCGTTGGCTCGATCTGTCGATGCTGCAACGGGAGCCCTTAAAACGCCGGTTGTCGGGGTTGGGTGTGGAGTATCGCGTCGTGCTGTTGTTCAGTCGCGATGCGGGAAAGCGAGAGGCCAAGTTGGCGTTCAATATCGGGCAAGGCACCCAAGACATTGGGTTTCGCAATGAGGTGCCGATTCTGTTTGATTGCCAACCGGCGGTTGAGGTGCGGTTAAGTATCAAGGATGTCGATGATCGCCCGACCATGGCGGCTTTGGTGATCCGCGATTCGCGAGGGCGTATTTATCCCAATCCGGCGCGACGTTTGGCACCTGATTTCTTCTTCCACCAACAGATTTATCGCGTTGATGGTGAAGCGGTGATGCTGCCGCCAGGGCGATATGACATCGTTGCCACGCGTGGTCCCGAATACCTGCCGATCGCGTTGACTGCCGAGATTCCCACGCAACCAACGCATGATCTTGCAATCCAATTGAAACGTTGGATCCATCTCGCCAAATCAAACTGGTTCTCGGGTGATCATCATGTGCATGCGGCGGGGTGCGCGCACTATGACAGTCCCACTGAGGGTGTCGGTCCCGAGGACATGATGCGACATATTCTCGGCGAGGATTTGAATGTCGGATGTGTGCTGAGTTGGGGGCCTTGCTGGTACACACAAAAGCAATTCTTCGAAGGTCGTGCCTCGGCGATTTCCACTGCTGATAATTTGATGCGGTACGATGTTGAGGTCAGCGGTTTTCCTTCCTCTCATGCTGGCCACCTATGTCTGTTGAAGCTTGCCGAGGATGATTACCCGGGAACAGAAGTGTTGGAGGATTGGCCTAGTTGGACAATGCCCGTGCTTGCCTGGGGCAAACAACAGGGGGGCGTTGTCGGATACAGCCATAGCGGATGGGGATTGGCACTACCCGATCAAATGCCCGATGGCAGTCGACAGTTCGTGAAAGCGAGGTGGGGTGGGGCGCCACCCGGTTGGGTCGGCCAAAATGCGAGCCAGCTTCCTGATTATTCCATGCCACCCTTTGATGGGATCGGAGCGAATGAGTTCATCGTGACGACGGCCCACGGCGTGTGCGACTTTATTTCCGCAGTGGATACGCCGTCGATTTGGGAACTCAATATTTGGTACCACACTTTAAATTGCGGGATGACATCGCGGATTAGTGGTGAGACTGATTTTCCCTGCATTTATGGTGAACGCGTTGGCCTGGGACGCAGTTACGTCAAGCTCGATCGTGATCAGTCGTTGGATTACGACCATTGGGTTCAGGGCTTGAAAGATGGACGAAGTTATTGTGGGGATGGGATGAGCCACATCATTGATTTGAAAGTCAATGACCTTGAGCTTGGCACTCGACAAAGCCCTGATGCTGCACCGAGTCGGCTGGAACTGGAAAGTGCTCAAGAAGTGACGGTCTCCTTTGATGCTGCGGCGTTCTTGCAACCGGAGCCAACTCCGGCGACCGAGCGCATTCGCGGTCTTCGCTTGGACCAAAAACCGTATTGGCACCTCGAACGGTGCCGCCTTGGACAGAGTCGCAATGTGCCGATCGAAGTTGTCGTTAATGGCGAGGTGCATTCGACCCTTCGCTTGCACGCTGATGGACAGCGGCAATCGTTCAAGCTTCCCGTCAAGATTGATCGTTCGTCGTGGATCGCAGTTCGAATTCTGCCCTCGGTGCACACGAATCCCATTTTTGTTCATGTGGCCGGTGAGCCAATTCATTGCAATGCGCGGAGCGCCCAGTGGTGCATCGATGCGGTAAAAACTTGTTGGGAATCCAAGCGGCCGATGATTCGTAAAGAGGAACGGCAAGCCGCTAAGGTGGCTTATGATCAAGCGGAAGCCATCTATCGAAAAATTTTGGCCCAGAGCAACTAGAATGTAGCGGCTCCCACTTTCGTTTTTCCGATTTGATTTTCATGGTGACTGCGCGAACGTGTTGTGGTCACGGTTATTTTCTTTTCTCATTCGTTGCGATGTATCTGGCGATGGGTGTTCGATTCGCATGTCACGTTTGCAATAAGAGGCTCAACATCAAGCGTGAGCTGGCAGGGAAGCGTGGCGTTTGTCCTGCCTGTTCGGCGAAGTTTCGTATTCCGATGGAGGACACGGAACATTCGACACCAGTAGAGGCTGTTCGACGGCAATCCGTGGAGTCTCCTGCGATGACCGACCGATCGGCGGACAATCCTGCACCGAGAGAATGGATCGATGAGCAGGCAGATACGTCTTCACCCGAGGAAAAAACTGGTGAAGATACCTGGTACGTGCGGCCACCCAGTGGTGGCCAATACGGTCCGGCTTCAAGTGAGATGTTAAAGCAGTGGGTCGCAGAGGGGCGGGTAGCTGCGACCGCTCTGTTGTGGCGTGATGGGTGGCCGCAATGGCGCGATGCCAGCCAGGTTCTGCCTGAATTGGCAGGCCAGTTGCCAGAAAACATGGCTCCATGGGCGGCGCGGTCTGATTCTGAAACCGGTTCACGCGGCCAGCCAGGTTCCCAGTTCGGTGCCGCACCCAAATCAGAGTTGGCTTTTGGTGGCAATGCAGTTGTCGAATCAAAGGCTGAAGCGGGAGTTCCGCAACGTCCCAAAGTGAAGCAACGGGTTCGACTGATCGGTGTCCTAGGCGCGCTCTCTTTACTGCTGGTAGCTGTGCTGCTTTTTGTGATGTTCCGAGGTTGACCTTCCTGCGTCAGTTGTCGACGAGTTAGCCACCTTATGCTCTCGAGCAGCCAACCGTTGCATTATTAGTTCCGTCGATTGCGGTGATGGGCCTTGGCGGCTTCCACAGAACTGTTTGGGAAAACGCCGTTTCTTTCCCGATGAGCTGAGAGGGATTCCTGTTTCGGCGGGGCGTGTTCGACACCCTATACTCTCGTAGGCTTGCTCCGATGTTGGGTTCGCTTGCATTAGGCCTTTGGAGTGTTTCTTGGCGAGAAAGTCGGCCAGTGGACTTTGCTGGTATGGAACGCT
>JARGNK010000233.1 GCA_029213145.1 Rubripirellula sp.
TGTTACCTTCCTCGCACCTCCGGCAGAGGCCGAAGTGATTGGCTAAATCTTCTTCTTAGGAAACTTTCATTCTCTATCCCAAACCGGTTTATCCCGGTACACCCTGCACCCTCTTGATTCCTTTTCGGTGCACTGCGGGCGGGAGCAAAAGAAAGGAGAACCATGGATTTACTAAGGGAAACGGTGCGAAAAACATCACATTTCACGGCGTAGGAGTCGATTATTCGAGTTCATTAAAAAAAACAGTTTTTCATGGTAAGAGATCGCCTGACCATCGCGTCTCATGAGCAGACCCGCGAACACCAAGGAGATCGCAATGAACGCTGCAAAGAACAATCCTGTTCAGTTCCTCCGCCTGGCCCTTTCAACGCTTTCCATCGCCGTGCTACTGGGGGCCGCGGCAGTGGCGGGTGAAGCCGCCACCGTCAAAGGTGATTCCTCCAAATTGGAAAGCTCAGCCGCCTCAACACGCTATACCTTCGTGCGACATACCTTCGATGTCTCCCGAAAGCATGGCCACGTGTACTTCGGAAACTACTGGTATGCTCGGCCATTGGTCGAGCAGAGCACCTACGCCCGCCTGATTGAAGTATTTGATGGACGCAATTTCAAGTCAAATCCAGAGTTCTCAGCTTGGGCAAAAAAACTCCGTGGAACTCGCACCTACACTTACGACACCGTGCAGCGTCACGACGGCAACCAAGTGACCAACCTTGGGCCTCTCGTCCTCTTACCCAATGATCAACGAACCTCGATCAATCCGTACTGGGCGAATTGGCGATCACAACAAGATGCACTGAAGAGAGATCAAGTGGCGAAAGCCAAACGGGAATCATTGCGTCAAGCAAGACTGGAAGTCGAACTCGCCAGCACAAAATCTCTTCTCAATTCGACCGCGAACTCAGCTCAATCACTTTCACTGCTGTCCGGAAAAACCAGCTTGTGGGAGGTCCAGTTGTTCCCACGCAATTCGCACGTCCAATGGGTGCCAAATCAGAGGACGCATTTCTCATTCAATAGCGAATCGACTTACAGACCATGGACGTTTTACGCCCCCCAACAACTCGTGGTCACAAGCTATGGCCGCGATAGCCTCTCTGCAAGGAATGCCGCAATCCAGGCTCACCCAAATTATCAAGCCGGATTTGTTCGAAAACTAGCTGGCTATTAAAAAATGCAAACCTGATCTCAATCTGACCATCACTCGCCGCCGTACAGCTCTTGGCAAAGTCATGCCAAGAGCTGTACGGTATTTCGACTGTTCATGACCACATTCCAGTACTGAATTGTTATCGATTGGTTTTCATGTACTCAGACCAACAGTGGATCGCAAACCTGACGGGGCCACCGGATGTCAGGGATCAAGCCATTGAAGAGCTAAGAGGTATCTTGCTTCGAGCTTTGGCCAAAGGACTTGGGCACTATCTCAATGGCGCAGCCTACGTCGAAGACATAACGCAAGAAGCGTTGCTCAAAATCCTGAATTCGCTGGACTCATTTGAAGGCCGCAGTAGATTCCTCACCTGGGCAATGATAATTGCAACCCGGACCGGAATTAGCATTCTGCGACGTAAACACCATCAGGACCAATCGCTGGAAGCCTTCACCGACGACGACGGCTACAGAATTGAAATTCCCGATACAAAGCAAGTAGAGAATTCAGAACTGGCATCAGAAGTCGGAGAAATCCTGCAAATGCTGATTGACAGCGATTTAACGGCGAAACAACGCATGGTTTTGAGAGCGTCACTCGACGGTTATTCCACCGATGGAATTGCTCAAAAGGCAAACATGTCACGCAACAGCGTTTACAAATCGCTGCATGATTCAAGAATGAAACTTAAATCCGGATTGCTGAGCCACGGTTTTGACGAGACATCTGTCCTCTCAATAATCGGATAGGAAATACAAGTGAAACTTACACCAAAACAACTAAGCGAACTAATTCAGTTAGCCGTGCAGTCAAGACCAGACGACACGATTGGTTGCGATGGCTGCCATGAGTTAATGGAAGAATTCGCACAAGCAGAGCTCGACGGCGTCGAAATCTCGGACAGCTTGCTCGTTGTTCAAGCTCACCTTGCTCAATGCAGATGTTGTCGAGCAGAGTACAAAGCATTGATTGAGGGACTTAGAGAGATCTCACACTGAGTCAATCAGATCGGAGCAAACGCCAAAGCAATAGTTTCATCCAACACTCGCGACGCCCCCCCGTGGTCGGAATGCATCGGCGGTCAGCAGGCGAAGCATCCTCCACACAACGTGCGATACTCTACCGATCCCATCCGAATTGAAACCCATTTTGCGATCGCCGGCTTGACCAACCCGACATCACTCGAATCGACGCTACGTGCCGGCGGCGGATCGCGAAAACGTCACGGATGGGATCGTGAACGATGAGATCGGGGACGGGCTCACGCTTGCTTAGCTGATTTGCAGTCAATTCGTACCACGCCAATTCGTACCACGCCAATTCGTACCACGCCAATTCGTACCACGCCAATTCGTGCCACGCCAATTCGTGCCACGCCAATTCGTGCCACGCCAATTCGTGCCCAATTCGCGTGCCGACTTCAAATCACCCTGGTCGCATGTGATCAGCGTGCCAGCAACTGCTTGATGAACATTGCCGTTCGCGTGGCGGCTTCAAGAGCCGTGAGATCGCTATTCTCAGGTGCTGACTGATGGACCGTGATCGGACCATCGTAGTCGATGCTTTGCAGTCCTTCGAAAACACGAGAAAAATCGATGCCGTCGGGTTCGTGAATCTCGCAAAGGTCAAGAGAGACCTCGCCGCCAACCCAGGTCGATAACGTAATCGCGCCGCTCGAACTCAGCCGCTGGTTTTGTAGGTAAACGTTTTCGATCCAGGGAGCCAGTCGCTGGATGGACGCCTGGCCGTAGTCCTGCCCACACTGCTCCAAGTTGGCTGCCTCGAAGATAATTCCAAAGTTTGATCGATCTATTTTGCGAACTTGCTGCTCGATTTCATCCAGCGTTTCAAAGAGACTCTGGACGTGGCACTGATGCACGATTTTCAAACCCCGTTCGGCTGCTGCGTCGGCAGCAGTCTGGACATGAGCAACATCCTCTTCCTGTTTGATGCAGACGCGAATCATCGAGGCTCCCAGAGCGTCGGCAAGATCCAGATAAGGGGTGATGTTGCGCAGGCAATTTGGCCCACGCAAATTGTTGTAGACGATGTCGAAATCGCCAGAGATCATGGTCACCGCCAATCCGCGATCGTCCAGTATTCGCCGAGCCGAATCAACGGCCTCACGCGATGACTGAATTCCGATCTGCGATGCCCGCATGCAGATGGCATCATACCCAGCAGCAACAGCCAGATCGGCGAGAGCCTCAAAAGGCATGCTGGCTTCTTCTTTCGACAGAAAGCCCTCGGCAATTCGACAGGACAAAGCGAGCTTCGAAGCGGTCATGTCGATTCTCTCAACCTGCGAAGGAACTGTTTCAATACTTCCGTGTTCTGACCATATCCTCGCCCCGTCACCAGATCACCATCCACAACGACGTCTTCATTGACGTAGGTCGCGCCGCCCTGCTCGCCGTCCATTGCACACTTGGGGACAGTCGTGAAACGCTTCCCTCCAATGCAATCTGCTGCCGTCAAAATCTCGATGCCGTGACATAAGCACGCAATCGGTTTGCCAGCCAGTGCTATCTCACTGACGGCGCGACACAAGTCTTGGTCATATCGAATGTATTCAGGGGCTCGCCCCCCCGATATGAATGCCCCGGAGAAGTCTGCTGAGTCAAGATCGCGGAAGGCGACATCGGCCTGAAGATGATACCCCGGCCGCTCTTCGGTGATGTCCCATGGCACAGCCGGATTGGGTGGAATCTCATGCAGCACGGTGTGGTAGAGCCGAGCTTCCGGCCCGGCGAGAACAACCTCGTAGCCGTCTTCCGGCAGTCGATAGTAGGCATAAAAAGTGTCGAGTGCTTCCGTGCCGTCGCCAATTGGCATCAGTATTTTGCGCATGTTCATCAGTCCGTTTTCGTTGACTCGGGACGCGACGCGAATTGAGCCGCCAGCGTGCCTGCCAGAACAATGGAACTTGTCCCCAACACAATGGTCAGGAAAGAATGTAGCGGATTGGACAAGCGACTCAAAAACGGTGGCCAGAAATCGGTCGTTGAGAGTGACAACCAAAGGATCACCAGGATTCCTACTGAAACCGCGAGAACCGCATGCGGCTTACGGGCACGGCGACAAATCAGCCCCAACAGAAACAGGCCCAGCATCCCACCGGTGAAGACCCCCTGCAAGTTCCACCACATGTCCAGGGCACTCTTGACACGTAGCATCGCGAGCGCGGTGAGCGTGCCGATGACACCAAAGGCGAACGTGGCGCCATAGAGAACCTTCATCGATTCTTTCTCGCCTGCCTGGGGCCGAATATGTCGCTTGTAAATATCGCACAAAACCAAAGTGGCCGAGCTGTTCAAACTCGTGTCCATGCTACTCATGGCAGCCGCAAAGATGGCGGCGATCAGCAAGCCAGCAAGCCCGGCCGGCAGGCGACGTACGATGAAGTGCGGGAGAACCTTGTCACCAATATCAGCATCTGTAAGCGTAGCCGCCTCGGTGGCAATCGCTGAATCGGTAACCTGTTTACCGTCTTGCAATAACCGTGACTCCGCGACTTGAGTCCTGACTTCCTCAAGCAACACTGGGTCGCTGTGGTAAAGGCTGAACAGTCCAGTTCCGATAAAGAAGAACAGTACGGAAACCAAAGGAAAGAGAATCGCTGCCATCCAAACACTAAACGCAGCATCGCCATCACTGCGTGCGGTGAAGTACCGCTGGACAAAACTCTGGTCAATGCCGAAGTTCTGAAGATTAATGAAGAACCCATAAGCGATCACGATCCAGAAACTCGGCTCAGACATCAGCAATGTCCCAGGATGAACACTGAAGCTGCCGAGGCTGAACTTTGAGTTTGCATTCGCGACACTGAAAAGCTGCGCGGGACCATCCGGCATTCCGGTCAGCAACAAGACTGCACAGAGAATCGCTCCAGCGAATAGCACGATGCTCTGAGCAACATCCGTCCAGATGACTGCTTCGATTCCACCTACGACCGTATAGGCAGTGACCAGCAGTCCGGTGAGCAAGATGATCATCTTGATATCCCAGCCAGTTAGCGGCGCAAGCGCTAACGCAACCAAATAGAGAATCGTTCCGATCCTCGCCAGTTGAGTCAACAAATAGCAGACCAGAGCATAGGTTCTTGCCCACCCACCGAATCGCTGTTCCAAATGTGCGTAGGCCGAAACGGAATCACCACTGCGATACAACGGAATGAAGTATTTCACGGCGAAAATGGCGGCCAATGGAAGCGTCAAACCAAAGGCCCAAGAGTTCCAGTTGCTGCCAAAAGCCTTTCCGGTGTTGCCAAGAAACCCAATGCTGCTCACGTATGTCCCGAAGATGGATAGTCCGACAGCCCATCCGGGAATGGTCCCACCCGCGGCCATGAATTCTCGAGTCGAACCCGATCGGCGCGCGAACCAGCAACCCAGAAGAAAAACGCCCAGGATGTATAACACCAGAACAATCAGGTCAGCGCTGCGAAGCTGGTTATCCATTTCCGGTGGGTCTCACTGAAGTATCTTCTGTGTGTGAATGACTACGCCGCCTAAAAACTTCGTCGCGGAACTCGCCAAGGGTTGCGGCCGTTTGGGTACATCCCCGCAAGCCTTGGCGACTACCCCTACGCTGCGAAGATGAGGACGCTACAACTTCTCGAGTGCATTACCACGTTCTTGGAGTGGAAATTGAACACTCTTGCCACCCTGTCGGTGAGACTCGAAAACAGCACAGATCATTTCGACCGTTAACGCGCCATCATGCACGCCACAGAGTGGCTCTCTATCCCTGTCGACGGCTTCTATCAAATCGCGAACAGCCAACACATGATTATGAACCTCCGCGACTTTCTCTGGCTGGCTCTCTGGCATACCGACCCCAGCCGTCGTGATCGGAATCCACGGACGTGGTGTTGAAGTGGGATGAAACGGATTTCCAGGAGTGAGGTGAGCCACGGGATCTCGATCAATGTGTAATGTCACGATGCCCTTGCTGCCGATCAGTTGCAGGCAGTAGGCATTGCCACCAGTGTCGTCGTTGGCGATGGAATCGTAATAGGCGACGATTCCCTTCTTGGTCTCATACCGGGCGTGTAATTCGTTCGCAGCCAGAGGCCCCAATCCCTCGGCTCCAGGTTGAACGTCACGTGCCGATACCGGCTTTCCATTCAGCAACATGGTTGCCGAGCACGATGTGGGTGCGCCGGCGAAATAGTGAATCAGATTGAGGATGTGACTTCCCAACACCCACAGGTCCTCTCCCCCTCCACGACGGTCCCCCTTGCCACGTCCGCGGATCTGAAGCAACTTTCCGAGTTCACCACTATCGATCACCTTGTCGATCTGCGCGAGCGTGGGATGGTATCGATTGCGATGTGCCACTGCTAACTTTGCGTGATGCTCTTTGCAGGCGGCGATCAGGGAATCTGCCTCAGCAGGTGTCCGGCAAAACGGCTTCTCAACATAGAGTCCCTTGACACCTGATTCGATGGCCGCCAACGCCATGTCGTGGTGTTGATCTGCATGGCGTGGAGCGACGGAAACGAACTCAGGCTTAACTTCCGCCAGCATCTTGCGAAAGTCGGTGTAACCCTGGTCGACACCTAGCTTCTTCAGCTCTTTCGCTAAACCCGCCGCGTTGCCATCAGCGACCGCCACGATCTGTGCCTCAGGAATTCGTTTCCAAACCACATCCAGACCGTGGCCATAATTGCCTCGGCCGGTGTGCCCTATAACGGCCACCCGCCGCTGCGCAGTGGTGTCACGTTCAATTCCGTAGGTGCTGTTGGCCAGCCACAGTGAGGAGGCAGCTAGAAAGGAGCGACGCTGCATGGCATTGATCTTTGTTGCGGGAGCATTGAGGCATTCCATTCGAGTCGTAAGCTGCAACAGTGGTTCACGTTTCACGTCGTTGTGGTCGCGAGCAACTGCGCCGATCTTTATTCGAACGCATGATAACACATTCAGTTCGGACTAACGGCTAGGGCTTGGGATCAGGGAGCGTCTGGTGAGATCGGGGACAGGCACACGATGAGATAGGGTGGTTGAGATAGGGGACAGGGGGTTGAGATAGGGGACAGGGGGTTGAGATAGGGGACAGGCACAAACTCGTTTGGCTGATTTGCAGTCAAATCGATACCCACCAAATTGTGCCTGCCACAAATCTCGCCTCTCGACGCCTGGACGACCGAAGGCGACCGCGCCGGCAAAGGAGGCTGGGGCGTAAACCCGAAAGGATCGCTCGAGAAAGGCCGTGGTGCACCTCCGCCCATTTTCTTTACCCGCAGCAACGTCAGTAGCGGAACTCGTCATGAGTTTCGGTTTTCGCCGAGCGACGAGAGTCTTGACGACTTCCGCTACGGTTTTGACACCGAGTTTGGGATGAGGCTGGGGGCAGGCGAAGTGTGACGAGACACGCCAATTCGTGCCTGTCCCCAATTTGTCCAATTTGCTCCTTCCGGTTACCAAGAACGATGGGGACAGGTACAAATCGAGGCACTGTCCAGCGCCCAGAAAGAAATCCCTACAATGTATTAAACGTTCTAATCGTGGGAGTGCTTTGCCTTGACCGATCCGAAGATTGACCCGTATCACAAATGGCTAGGTATTTCGCCCAAAGATCAACCAGCACATCATTACCGATTACTGGGCGTTGATCTTTTTGAGACGGACCTCGATGTAATTGAATCCGCTGCGGCGAGACAAATCAGTCATGTGCGTTCCTTTTCACTGGGACCCTACGCCGAGTTGTCTCAAGCCGTGCTCAATCAGCTGGCGAAGGCTCGTTCCACTCTGTTGAATCCTCAAGCCAAGATCGCCTACGACCAAAAATTAGAAAAAAGCTTGGCTTCGCTTGTCGATTCCCAACGCCATGACGAGACTCAAGTGCCACCCGAGCGGCGAGCTTCGCAAGGTTCAAATCGAGGCAGTTCGCCAGCGAGTTTCAAGGTAACCGCCCGCACGCCAGTTCGTAAACCAAGAGCGACCAAGGCACCGGTTTGGCCCTACGCTGCGGGGGTCCTCATCGTCATTTTGATTCCAATTTCATTCTTCGTCTGGAGATCAGCCAGGCAGGATCAACTGAAATCGAGCCTTGCCGATTCCGGTTCCACGATTGTTGAATCGCGTGCGGCCGATGTTGAATCTGGTGCGGCCGACGCTCAGGGGCCGGATTCGGATCCGCAGAACGGCGAACGCCAACAGGAAGCGTTGGGAGCAAACCAAACCGAACCTTTGTCGGTCCCTCCGCAAGATTTACTGTATTTACTGTCTGCCTCATCGACCCTTCCCAGTCAATCGTCGATCTCTTCAGAGCCAACAGCGACATTCGCGGCTGAAGGTGAACCAGCTGAATTGGGATTGGTGAGTTCGCCAGATTCCACGGAACCACCCGGTGCTGCAAGCTCAAACGATGTGAATACGCTGCCCACGAATCAAACAGGGGTGGACTCGGCGGATGGATGGATCGACCTGTTCAACGGCCGTGATCTTCGTGGCTGGTACGGTGGACAATCCAAGAATCTACAGAAGGTCAGCGACGCTCGCAGAAACCAACAGTGGAGAGTGATTGACGGAGAATTGCGGTGGCTGGGCACGCGTCCTGACATCGATCTGTTCACGATTCAGGAATTTCAAGATTTTGAATTATCTGTCGAATGGAAAATCCCTCGCGACGGGGATAGCGGAATCTTATTGCGCGGTTATCCCCAAGTGCAGATTTGGGATCCTGGATCAAGACGAATGCCGAAAGCCGCAGTCGGATCTGGAGGGCTCTACAACAACAAACAGCACCCGAGCCAACCCACCTCCAGAGCCGATCGAGGTATTGGACAATGGAATCACTTTCTTGTTCGCATGTCGGGTAATCGAGTTACAGTTTTTTTAAATGACCGTCGGGTGGTCGATCGCGTCGAGATGGAAAATTTCAGGGACCGTGCGCAATCAATTGCTGCTCGCGGCCCGATCGGACTGCAGGGACACAGTCAGTCCGTGGCCTTTCGGAAAATTCGGATTCGTGAAATCAACATCGGTTCCGAACTCGAAGATTCAGCGAGGGGTAATTAGACGAGACTGGATCAGTCCGCCAATTCGTTGCCGACCAGTTTTGTTCCTGGGAGCTTGGGGGTTTGTGGGGGTTTGTGGGGGTTTGTGGGACAGGCAAAGTGTGACGAGATGCTAGCGTTAAAATTCAAACGGAACATGGATCGCGGTAGGAACGGCCCTCTCGGGCCGCCCCCCGCACAGATCCGTACG
>JARGNK010000234.1 GCA_029213145.1 Rubripirellula sp.
CAGCATTACTGCGACTGGCTTAACTATTGATTCGGCGATTGACATCAATGACTCGGGCAACGTCAACTCTTCTGAGGTCGACATTTATCAGTTCACGCTAGCAGAGCAGCCACAGGCCGGTGACGCGTTGAGCATCTCTCCGATTACGACGCAGGACGTTGCATCGGACCTTCAGGTTGAATTGTTCGATAATCCTGCACTTCAGAATCGGCTGGGCACTGGAGTCGTAGGCACACCGTTTGACCTTGGGGAACTCTCTTGGTCAGCGAGTGGTTCCAACACTTACTACGCGAGGGTAATTAGCACTAACCGTGTGAAGACGGATTACGAACTGAACTGGAGCTTCGCGAGTACTCCAGACTCCTTGGAAACCAGTTCTTCACCGAATGACGGGCCGAATAGACCATTCTTGATTGATTCGCCCTCCGTAACGCGCGGGCTGACTGGCCTCACTCTTCCGACATCTCAACGGGCGAATGCCGGTGACTACTTCCGGCTTGACATAGGCTCGACCTCCGATGTCATCACGTTGCACTCCCAATCGCCGGACCAAGTGATCACATTGGAATTGTTGTCTGAGGATGGTTTGACCTCAATCGCCACAGCAGCCACGGTTGCGGGAGGAAGCGAAACGGCTTTCTTGGACTTGAGCACTGTAAGCGGATTTACCGCTGGCAGCTATCAATTGCGGGTAAGTGCCCCTTCAGCCCCAGCGGTACGCTACGACTTGGAACTTGATGTCAGCCGCTCGTTGACGGGGACAGGAAGTTTGGGGGCTCCATTCTCCGTCGGCAATCTCGATCTGTTCGAGCCATATCGATCGACTGCTGCCCTGGGAACATCGCCTGATGACGAAGCGGGTGATACCTGGTTCCGATTTACGCTCTCACAGCCTGGCGGGGAAGCGGGAGATGGTCTGGGAATTCGAGCTCTGTCCGAAACTGGAGACAATGCCGTAGCAAGCCCGGACAATCGTTTTCAGCTAGAGCTATCCGACAGCTTCAATAATCTACTCCAAACGATTTCAACATATACAGACGACCCAACGACTGTATTTGATCTGGCTGGTTTGGCAGCCGGGGTGTACTCGATTCGCGTTTCTGGTTACTGGGAGTTGGATGAAGGCGTAGGTGACTACGTCGCGCAATTCTCGGACGGAGCGGCGTATCAATTTTACTCATCCACAGGACCGATTGAGAAATTCGATGAATCATTCGCAACAAGTTCTGTCAACGACTACTCGACACCTCGACCGGTTCGTCGTGATGTTCTTCTAGGCGGTCTCGGCAACGACGTGCTAATTGGTGGGTCTGGAAGTGATTGGATCTTCGGTGGAACAAATCAACCACTGCCGAGTGGCCAGCACGATGACGCAGCCGATTCATCGATCCTCGTCGATTCAACCCAATCTTGGGAGACCGACGAACTCGTTGGACGTAAGCTGTTCAACCTGACTGATGGTTCTGAGGCAACCATCGTTTCCAACACCGGCACGTCGATTACAGCTTCGCTATCAAACGGAAGCGACAATGACTGGGATATAAACGATAGGTATCAGATTGGGCAAGATAACGACATCCTCTCTGGCGGGTACGATAAACAAGCCGAAGATTTAATCGTCGGCGGGCAAGGAGACGATGTCTTCTTACTGGTTCCGGACTACTTACCGGAGTTTGGTGGTCAGGGATTTGACGCTGGCAACAGTGACCTCTTTGTTGGCGGTGATGGGAACGACCAAACTTATTTTGTGGGTGGTGATGTTCAATCCGTGGACATTCCCGATTTTGTAACACTTGGCTACGACAGATTCTTGGGCCGGCACAAACTCAGTGCTCTTGTTTACGACAAAAACAGTGCCTCCGATAGTTCCTTACCAAAATTCGCGGCACAGGATGGGAGGTTCCTTCAGCAGTTTGCGTTTTTCCGAGCAGAAGGGATCGAACGCACAGTTGTTGACACACGAGGAGGAAATGACGTTGTCCATGCAGATCCGGGGTATCTGCTCAATAGCGAAACTTGGGGCATCTCCGCTGGCGATCTAGCTGCGGGGGCGAGTGCCTTTGAACAGCTCGTAATAATCGGTGGCCGTGGCTTAGATGTATTGCATGGAGGAGCGTCGTCAGACGTCATTGTTGGCGATGAATTCGCGACGATTGATTCGGGACGCAATTGGCTGGGAGGATATTCTGGCGATGACATTCTTCTCGGTGCTTCCGGCGTCGATTACATGTATGGCAATCGACTTCCGGCATCGTTGCCCAATATCGGTGGAATCATCGATGAGACCCCGGATTCGCCGTCGCTGCCGCCCGAAACAACGGGCGTTATCGATGCCTTTGAGTATTTCGTTGAGTTCTTAGGGGAATCCCCTGCACTGACCTGGACGACTCTCGATAACCGGTCGCCAGTGAACGCTCAGGCAGGCGTCGACCTACCCGGAACAGCTTCAGCTACAACCGATCTGTCTAGTGCTTTCGCACTTGAGGGACTCGGAGACAACCAGCAATTGGAATCCATCATTGCGGCAGGCGATGTAAACGCGGACGGCGAACAGGACTTCCTTGTGTCAAGTGCTGCCGGGGAGTCGTATTTGATGTTTGGCCCGGTCGCTCAAAGCAGCCTCTTCCGTGCGACCAGCGCTGAAGTGAACAACAAAAACGTCGTTGAAGTCACGGGTGACCGTTGGTCATTCACCCAAGAATTCGACATCGATACGGCTGGAAACGCCCTCTTCGAGGCATTGGCTCCCTCTGTTCGAGCCGAGGGGCGTGCTTCAGTCATTTTCAACTCTACGGGAAATCTTGGAAAAGCTGTTGGATCAGGACAGCTCTTGGGAGACGGCCAAGATCATGCGTCGGATCTTGTTTTCCTCAAGGACGACGGCTCCGATTGGACCATCAGTATCGTAGCTGGTGCTCAGACGCTGACTCGCGAAATTGACTCGGCGGACCGGACCATCAAGATCGCGAAGGGAACACTCGGCTGGTCCCTGGATGACATTCAAGTCCACGTCCTGGATTGGACAGGGACAAGTGAGGACGGTGGTGACGGCCTCGATGAGATCATTGTTCTTGGAAAACCTCCGGCTGGTTCAGATCCCGATGAATCTCGAGTAGCTGGCTATCTGTTCAGCGGCGCTCAAATTCAAACTGCAGATCGGACTCAAGCCGACGCGTGGCTGACGTTGACCACAGATGAAACCAACCGTGAAGCTGTGGTCCGGACATTCGGCAATTCACTAGACACCGCCCAAACCACAGCCAGCCAGTTGGTCTCAGCTTCGGTGGGTGATGTCAACCGTGATGGCTTTGACGACCTCGTATTTGGTGATGCTCGTTACGCGCACCGAGTCGGCGGCAATGATTGGGAAGCCGTTGGACGCGTCTACCTTGTGTTGGGACAACAGTCGAACACCAATCTTGGGACGCAACCAATTTTGTCAGGCGGTCCGACAAGTGCATCTGGAACCAACGCCTACAGCGGCTTGTCTGACTATGTCTGGCAGGGATTTACCCTGGGTGCCTCCGTTGCTGGTGTAGGTGATGCGAATACGGACGGTTTTGCCGAAATCGCGTTCACTCGAGGCATTGAAGAGCAAACCGGGACCGGAAGCCTGTTCGTCCTTGCTGGCAGTGAGCAATACGGGCTTGAAGATTCGTTCTGGCCCACCGGATCGTCGGCCACCGACAGCACGAATCTACCCAACCCGGCTGCATCATCAGATGGTCAGAGGAACGTTGTCCTGGAGAGAATCAGTCGAGCAACAAACGACAACGCGACACTGCATGTATCCGCTGGCGATTTTGATGGAAACGGATTGCAAGATATTGCCGTCTCAGATTCAGTTGCTGGGTCCGTGCGGATGTTCTATGACTTCGCAAATGCACCATTGCAGTCACCCGCACGCTCAAGAGACTACGACACTCAGCATGACGGCGAAATCATTGGCGTCGATGCAGGGGATACCACAGATCCTTTTGGTGTCTTCGGCGTCCTCAGCAGCACTCATTCGCTTGATCTGGATGGTGATGGAGCATCGGACTTCGTCATAGGAGCGCCACTGGCCGACATCAGCACTTCGACGCTGTCGGCAAACGAAAATGCCGGTCGCATCTACGTCATGTTTGGGGCGGGGCGTACGCTAGGGCTACCTGAGGGCAGACAGGAAGAAGTGCTTGCCAATCGTCAATTGCCTAAGGGCGGCTTGTACGTTGTTGAACGCCCAGATGGCACACCGTTTCAGTACTTTGGTGACGAAAGCACTCGCCTAAGCAACGAGGTTGGTTTTGCACTCGGGGCCGTTAACTCTGGCATCGCGGTTCATGATGGTGCTATGGGCAGTGCCTACGTGCTTTACAGCCGGCAGCCAGTCGCCAATCGCCTAGAAAATGTCGCAGACGGCAATAGCCGACAATTGACTGCGGTTCGATACAGCAGTGGCACCTGGGAATATAGCGACGATGCCGAATCAGAATGGTTGCCTTTTAAACCTGTCGACACTGATATCCTTCTAGCGCAGCTCGACTTGGATGCCCACACGATCACACGACTCAACTGGGGCGTTCCTGTCAACGGAATCCGGCAGGGCTCGTTCGGCGGTGATCTGACCTTTGAAGCTGACACTTGGAATGGTGCGAATGCCCCAGGCAAGTACACAGTTGGGGGAACGGAATTCTTCCGGTCCGAAACGGACCAGTGGTTCTCGTTTGACTTGTTGGGCGACGGCCAGATCGGCGATGTGCTCAAGCTTCGCGTCAATAACGGAGTTACACAGGCCATCAGTCGGCCCGAGCGAGCTGCACTGTATTCAACGTCGCTTACGACAGTGGAGAGTGAACTGTCCGGTGCCGATGTGCTTGATCCTTTGGCGTTTGTGCTACCTTGGAAAAAGGCGGGGTACGACGACACCAACGGCCTGATCGAGGATGTCCCAACCGGTGGCTGGGAAGTTGGAACTCCTGCGATTGACCAGCGACTCATTCTGGAGTTGGATCTCTCACGACTGCTGGACCTGGCTGAACAGCCTGATCTCGTCGACGATGTGACAATCGTTCTCCCGTTTGAACAACCATCGGGAGTCGGTGGGACCGTCTATGCGAAACTTCTGGACGCGGAAGGCGATGGAATTGCATCCGCGGCCGATGCAACTGGGACCACCGATCGCTTCAGGAATGCCACCGGTGGTTTCGCTCAGTACGTGAAGCCAGTTGGCGATGGCATTCCAGGCAGTACGTATGACCCTGTGACGCTGAATGTCACGCAGGAGGTTCGTGATGCAATTGCGGTCGGCAAGACGCGTTTAACATTCCGTATTGAATCGGATGTCGCCAACCCGCTGAGAATCGATGATGACTCGATGCGAATCGATCTTCGCACTTCTCGTCGTGATGGTGTTGTCGCTGATCTCTTTGATGGTGATGGGAGGCGCGTCTCGGGCGGCCCAAACGCGGCGTCAATTATTGACTTGCGATCGCTGCCAGCTGGCAAGTACCACATTCGAGTCTTTGATCCCTTCGCTCAGCCAGATCACAACCTTTATGACAACAAGTACGATCCGACCGTGGATCGCGCGGAGGACGTGCAGTTTGTTGTCGAGATCGAGGCTCCGAAAATCGGTGAAGCCGATGCGTTAACAGATCGGGATGAACTTCGTGGCGGCGGTGACAATGACGTTTTAGTCGGAAACGGTTACTACGATCGCCTATTCGGTGGCCTGGGCGAAGACATCTTTGTTGCGGAAAGTGTCGAGATTCGCGACCTCTCGTTTGATGGCCCGAATGAAGCCAGTAACGTCTCGGGCGTTGTGGTTGGCGAAGAAGGTTATCTGATCGCACGTCCAGATGACTTTGAGATCACTCGATTCGCTGAAGCAGGTGATTCACAACTTGAGTTGGCGATTGCACAGCAGCTAGGCCTCACTTCGGTCGATGCCGCGAACCTACCAAGGCTCCGACGACCTTTACGGGCGACCGATTTGACCGCGTTGGTCGAACTTGATGCTGACCCGTATTCACTCGGGCGTTTTGACGGCGATACGAGTCCGCATACATTGAGTTCTCTCGCAGGTCTCGAGTATGCTGTAAACCTCGAGTATCTAACCATCGCTGGCCAGAATGTATCGTCGCTCTCCCGCATCGAACCAGGCATCCGCCTCGGACGGGAAGAACAAGGTGAGCTCGGGCTTAGCAGCCTTCGTTTCATCGACGCCGATCGTAATCCGCTGCAAATAGATGTGACCGAAGCCTATCCATCGACCCAAGTTGGACCGCTACACGTACTGAGCCGATTGAGCAACCTCGAATACGTCAGCATTGATTCGCTTCCGGGGGCGGTAGAGTCAGGTGGTTCAAACCTAAATGGGGTTTTTGCCAACACTTACTATGATCTGTCGTTCGCGGAAAACCTGGGTCAACTGCGTTGGTTGAGCGCACGAGACAATGAAATATCGACACACCAAGATGTGTTCCTGGAGTCAAGCTACGCGGGTGGGCAGACAGCGTTTGGCTGGTATCCACTCGATCAGCTCTCTGGTAACTACTCCTCAAATGCTACGTCCGGCGCGCCGTCCTCCGTGGTCTTTGGGGGTGTGAGTGAATCTGACGATAGTTCACCGGCTCCTGGCGTGGAATCAAGAAATGCCGGCTCTTATCTGTTTGACGGTATCGATGGACACGTTGCGATCCCGCTTCGAGAGAACGAAGATCTTTGGGGTGAGGTCGGAGATGCAATCGGCATTTCGTTTTGGTTTAAGACAGATTAACCTGATGTGGGGCTTTTTTCTCTAACGGAAACTGCAGCTGATCCGACGACAGGACACGACGGTACCGCCGCGGCACACGACCTCGACATCTACCTTTCTAATGGCCAAGTCCAGGCATCGATTGGGAGTTCTGTGCTTAGTACCGGTGGGCCGGAGTTTTCCGGGGCTAATTTCAATCAGGGTTGGCACCACGTTCTCCTAACATTCAACAACGACGCAATAGGAGGAACCGGTCTATTTGTCGACGGGACACTCGCCGGAGCGGTGGCCTCCAATGGCGACACAACTGACCTGAATTTCGCACAATTGGGCTATGCTTCTGACGCTGCCGCTCCATGGCTTTCCGGCCAGCTTGATGAGGTGAGACTGTACCGTGGCGACATAAACAACCTTCCAAATTCCCAAGTGGCGGCTCTATCGTCGCGGACATGGAAGGAGCGTGAAAGTGGTGTGGCTTCACTTGCCGACAAGAAGTTCCTACAGGTTGTGGACCTGTCTAACAACCAGATCACTGACATCACACCTTTGACGACAACCGACCGCTTGCGGTGGTTGGATCTGACAAATAATTCGGTCGCTTCGATCGATCCATTGACTGGCGAGTGGATCATCAACAACGGTGATGTAGGTTATTCGGAAACCGGTTCGGCATGGACGAGTGCTAGCCGGTTGACCGCGTTTGAATCGGACTATCGCATTGTGGCCTCGAGCAACGGTGAAGCTGCGGCAACGTACAGCTTTACTGATCTGCCCAAGATCGATGCGTTTGGTGAGACGATCGAGTATCAGATCGCTGTCACCTGGCCTGCTCATGCGAGTCGCACGTCGAATGCTCAATGGGAAGTCGTGGGCGCCGTGACAGATGTTTACCAGCGTAACCAGCAAGCACCTCCTGCTGGCGAAACGCTCGGTAATGCCTCATGGGAAGTCCTCGGATCGATGTCGCCCGATGAGAACGGCGCCATTTCCATCAACTTGACTGACGTGGACGGAGATCTGATCAACGGAAACCTGGCGGTCGATGCGGTCCGACTTTCGCGTGCTGTCTTACCAGAGTTGGAGGTTCTCACACTGATCAACAATCCGCTTGATCAATATGCCAACGAGTTTGCCATCGATTCTTTGTCGGTCGGCGGTTTGGACTCGAATGTGGTGCTCAACCCAACTCGCCTTCCAAGCGAGCAAGGTTGGACGTTGGACCATTCCCCCGGCACATCGGAGGCCCATGTTTGGTCGGTCGGAGCTGGAGTATTGCAACACCGTGGTGTTGGTCGAGCTCTAGGCGCGAATAGTGACTTCCTGTATCGCTATTCCATCGATGATGCGATCGATAGCTTCGATATGGAGTTCTCGGCTCAACTCAAAAACTTGATTGACAATGCCGAACGTCTAATCGGATTTGCATTTTTCATCCATCTACCGAATCACAGCTTCGCCGTTCGTTTCGGTGACGGAGTGATCAACCTTGCAATAAATGCCGGCGACGAGTTTCTCAATATCGACACGCGTTCTTGGCATGACTATCGAATCACGGGAAGAGCGGATGGTTCCTTCGATTTCTATGTGGACGGATTGTTGCGATTTACTGGAACCGCGGTTCCTTACAGTGGCCCCGCTCGCGACAGCGAAGTTGTGTTCGGAGACCCCGCATCGCAGGTGAACGTCGATCTGGACATCAGCCGACTCGGCTTCAAATACGTGCCAGATCTTACGGGTGTATCACGCACCGGGGGATATGCTCTCGTTGACGATGATCAATCGACGGCCTTGGTGGAAGGCATCGCTGCTGGTGTATCAAACCTTGGCGGGCCGTTCATTGGTCCAATCCCGTTACAGGACTTCAACCAGAGTGAATTCCTGACATCGACTGTGAACGCGAACACGGCAGGGTTTGACATCCTTAGACCATACGTCGAACCAGATCCAGGAACGAGTTCGTATTCGGGCAACTTCATCTCATTGGAACCCACTATCACTGGAATCGAAGTTTACGGTCCGAACATTACGGACTTCAACTTCAACGCAACTGGTGGAACGTTCTACGGCCAACCATTTCACTTCGCAAATGAAGGCGGCATTGCGACGATGTACGTTGAAGGCGACTTGCATATCGGTGCTGATACGATTCGCGTGTACGGTGATGCGCCACTTTCAATCGTTGTTGGTGGAAGCACTTACATTGATTCGGATGCGACGTTCGATTCGTCTGCCTCAACTTACTCAGGATATGCCGGAGGTCCGAATGGCGGAGCCGGTGGTTCTGGCGGAGATGTATCCGGGTCCTTCGGGGCCTTGGGTTCTGGGGGCGGAGGTGAGTTTGAGGGGAGAGATGGTGGCGATGGCGGATTCATGGACGATTGCCGCGACCAGTTTCAGGAGCGTTGTGAAGCAGGTTCACCCGGCGAATATGGCGTAGTTGGCAACGGCGCGCCAAACGGCCCCGGCGGATCAGGCAGCACTGAAGGCACTGGCCCCAGCGGTAACGAGTCTGGAGGTGGGCAAGAAGCGGGAGGCGGTAG
>JARGNK010000235.1 GCA_029213145.1 Rubripirellula sp.
CAACCACCTCGTCTCAGAATTCAAAAGGCAAGAAGGCATCGACCTCTCAAACGACGCGATGGCGATGCAGCGGCTCAAAGAGTCGGCAGAGAAGGCCAAGACCGAGCTCTCCACGATGATGGAAACCACCATCAACCTGCCGTTCATCACCGCCGATCAGAACGGACCGAAGCACCTCCAACTCACGCTCACACGCAGCAAGTTCGAGGATCTCTGCTCAACCCTGTTCGAGCGTCTCCGCGGCCCCTGCGAGTCGGCTCTTCGCGATCAGGCGATTTCCAAACGGGACGGGCTGCCAAAAGAATCAACGAGACTAGAAATAAAGCTCGGAGTGCTAACAGGATGGAACGTCTCGCGGTGGGCACCCGCCTGCGTTGTAGCGTAAATCCAGTCCAAACCATCACAGCGACAACAACGCTGCCGCCGATTGCGATCGCCCACGGAACTTGAAAGACAAAATTGGACATGAGCGATTGTTACTGCTGCTCCGACAAAGTCTCGAAGTATTTCTGAATTGATTCACGATAAGCAGGCGGGAATCGACTCGGATCGACACGACGGCTTGTATCGCGTGGTTGCTGTGATTCGGTCTGAACTGTGAGGTCCTGTTGAAGCGTCTGAATTTGCTCACGAAGGTCTTGGAGCGTCTTCAGGTCGACCGGGGAAGTGGGATCTTGCAGCTGTTCGGCCAGTCGCAATGCAACCGAACGGGCGTTCTCGTTACCTCCGTATTGCGATTGGATTCCGGCCAGTAGATCGGCAACACCTCCCTGTTGAAGTGTTTGCTTTGCAGCTTGCGACAGTTTGCCTTGATTCGCTTGGCGTGCAGCCGATTCGAGTTGGGCCAATCCACGTTGGATCGCCTGCTGGCCACCGGGGCGAAGTCTGTTTTGCCCATTCGCTTGGCGTGGGCGTAGGCCACTGGGCTGGCCCTGCTCGCCACTGGGCTGGCCCTGCTTGCTACTGGGCTGGCCCTGCTTGCTACTGGGCTGGCCCTGCTTGCTACTGGGGTTTTTCCCTTGGCCTCTTGACCGCTGGCCGCTTGCTTGGGACACGCCAAGTGCTTCGGCGAGGCTTTGTAGTTGTTTCTGTAGGTCGCTGGCGGCAGAGCCCGTTTGGTCTTCTCCTTTTGACTCGGCCAAACGGTCACTAGCAGCGTTGAGCTGTTGCTGACGATTCTCGGCGTCTGTCTGCGGCGCATTGGGTGCGTTGCTGTTCGCCGGTGAGTCGGGGGAACCTGCGGTCGCCTGGGGTGGCTGGCCGTTGGGTGGCGATCCCCCTTCGTCGCCATTGTCGCCACTTGGTTTTCCGCCACCGGGATTGGCTCCACCGGGATTGGATCCACCGGGATTGGATCCACCGGGATTGGGGCCAGCCATTTCGCATGCCTTGGCACCGACATCCTTGCATTGCGCCGCTGTCGTCTGTTTTTGTTGATCGGTGACTTTTTGCGGGGATTTCGCCATCTCGCCGACCCGCTTTTGCAAGCGTTCAAGCATCTCGCCGATGCGTTGTTTCTCGGAGATTCCCTGTTGCTGCTGGTGCTTTTCGAGTGCGTTGTCAAGCTCCTGCAATTGTTTGGCAGCTTGATCAGCCATCTCGGGTGCATCAGGCTGCTGGCCATCGAGCGACCGCGATGTCTGCTGCATTGCTGATGTTGCTGCTCGGGTTTCCGGCTGCGTTTGCTGGAACGGAGCGGGATACTTTTCAATCGCCTGTTGCATTTGTTGCTGCAGGTCGAGCTGTTGTCGGGCGAGTTGTGAGTATTGTTTTTTGAGCGACCGATCGGTGAACGCCGTGCGTTCGATCGCCTGCTGTTCGAGCAGAGTTTTCTGAACCGCCTCTCGTGCCGCCTGCATGGATTCGTTCTGTTGCTGCATTCGGCGAAGATTGGACGCGACTTGTTGTTGATCCAATTTGGATTCCTGATTCAGCATTTCTTCGCCCAACGAAGCGACGAGCTTTTCAAGTGATTTACCGATCGTATTCGCGATGGCTGATCGCTCGGTTTCGTTTGCAGTTTGCCTAATTGCGTCACATTTCTCGTTGAGCTCATTGGCGAATTTGGGTGTCAATTGCTCTGCCAACTCAGACCGGTTCGCCGAGTCATCATCGGAAGCGTCGGTGGATTGTTTGTCTGCCAATCGCTGAAGTTGATCAACTAGATTTTGTGTTTCCTCGGTGGTCTGTGTGATTGACTCGGGTGAGGATTGGTCAGGGCTGTCTTGGATCGCTTGGTATTCGCTGCGATTAATCTGCAACCTTTCTTTCAGGGTGTTTTTTTGAAGCAATTCGTTGCCCATGGCCCGCTCACTCAATTTTTCGGCCAATTGGTTTAGGTTATCGGCTGCTTGTTGGGCTGCTGTCTCGGCGTCAGACGCTTCCTGCCGCAAGCTCTCGGATGATTTAGAGAGAGAAGTTTCGGCTTGCGCTGAAAGTGATGTCAGATCGCCAAGCAGATGTTCAAAGGTCTGTTGCAACGATTCAAATTGTTGTTGCACCGCATCTTGCTCAGCCGTCAGCGCAGGGTATTGGTTCTCATCGGAGACTGGTAATTGATCGACGAGTTGTTCCTGCTTTGCGGCCAGCGATTCCATTTGTTCGGCGACGGCAGCCGTCCGTTGCGTTTCTCGATCCAATCTATCCATGAGTGCAGCTAATCTTGGGTCCGTTAGGGTTGCACCTTGCAAACGCTCTTGTTCAATCGCCTCGACCGTGGATTGATCGAAGGCTTCTGGATGCTGCTCCACCAGGTGAGAGAGCTCCCGACGTGCTTCCACTAATTTCATCAGCGCTAGCTGTTCCATTTCTAAAGCACCGATGGGTTCATGGTTGTCCAACACCGTTTCGGCTTGTTGGAGCAGTCTGCGAGCTGCTTGCATTGCGGAATCGAATGATTCGGTTGCGTCGAAGGGTAAGCGTTGCTGCATTGCGCTGCGTGCTGTTTCCGCCGACATCGCAAGCTGGCCTTCTTGCCGGGCCAACGCGTCCATCTGCCCGATTTCTGTTTCACCGGCCTTGGACTTCAGGGGTTCGGTGTTCCGGATGACCTGCTGCTGTTGGAGAATCAGGTCGCTGATTTCTTCCAAGCGTTCGATGGCTGATTCGGGCAGGTCGTCGAGTTGATCGCGGGAGGGGATGATTTCTACGAAGTACGTGGTTGATTCGTACTTTGATTCATCATCCGTTTGAGCCACAGCTCGATAGATCGCTAGGTCCCAAGTGCTCATGCCGAGTTCGCTCGGTTTCAATGTGGGTTGAAAAACGCCGTAACGTGGGTCTTCGGCAAGCGGCAAGTTATGTTTGGTTTCCGCGTTTTCGAGGTCGGACGTTCCCCAGCTTTCTTGGTTGACCGACGTTTCCCAATAGACCTCAGAAAGCGGTCGGTCAGACGCAGCCTCAATCATCAACGGGACTTCTTCGTATTTTGTCAAGCGGAGATTACGGCCGGGTTCGCTGATGCGAATCTGCCCCCATGGCTCAGTTGAGGCATCCGCCATGTCAGGTTCGTTCTGTTCCTCGAACGAGGGTTCTGGGATCGCCAATTGATTCTCTGCTTGGGATGACTCCGCTTGTTTCGTTGCCTGCTTTGCGGCCAGCAATTGAAAGGGTTGATAGTGTTGATAGAAGCGAATGGTTCCCAGTAGCAACGCGAACATCACGGTGAGGTAAATGACGGTGTTGAACCACGGAAATGGGCTTCGTTGCCGGTTTTTTCGCAGCACCTCCGTGGCCTGCCGTTCAATCGGTTCTCGGTACATCTTGGCGGAGAGATCCGTTGGGCGATGTTCCAGTTCCACGACCGCATTCAAGCGATCCATCAATAACGGTTCTCCATTCTCCACCGATTCGGCTAGCCAGCGACGTTTGAGTCGGCGATCCAGTGAGATGACGATCCCGACGAGCCAACCGAGGACATTTAATAGAGCAATCACCACCAGGGTCGTGATCGCCACGGAAGAATCTTCGATCCAACCTAGGTGAATGAGGACTCCGACAGAGAGTGCGGCTGTCAATCCAACCGAGATGGCAATGGCAGTCGCCTTGATGACACGCTGCCATTTCCAGATTCCCGCCGCGTTGGCAAGTTGCTGTTCGAGTGTGGTGTGGATCACGTTAGCTCGGGTGAAAGAGAGTCAGAAGCTGAGTGTGATAGAAA
Organism: Rubripirellula sp.; assembly: GCA_029213145.1. Classification (GTDB taxonomy): domain Bacteria; phylum Planctomycetota; class Planctomycetia; order Pirellulales; family Pirellulaceae; genus Rubripirellula. Next base: position 4,160 of record JARGNK010000235.1, read on the forward strand.
ACCGATGCGAGTTTGCATTCCGCGAACGAGCAAGGTCAGGTAAATGGATCTCGCGATACGACTTTCGAGTGGGGCTCAACTAAGCCAAAAGTGTTCTGCGACGGAGTGAAAAAACGTTCTTCGGTACTTCGGGCGAAGTTACCGTTCACAAAAACAACGTTCGACCGGTGGCTAGTGTATCGATTTGATCCGTTCATGGATTTGTTCTCCGACTGGCAACAATGCCGTAAACCGATTCGGTGACGAAGGCAGCTATGGCTGCCAATATTAAATACCAGCCATAAGGTTGCCGGAGTGCCTCCGATTCCGCCAGTTGGATCGCATCGGTTGCTGATTCCGAATCCAAAGAGCGACGGTCATCCGGTTGGGTCCACGAGGCGACGGCAGTCGGTGCGAAGTCATATCTCAAGTCGGATTCCAGTGGCGATGGGTTCACATCCAGAATCGCGTCGATTCGATCCCCTTCACTGTACTGAATTCCGTAGTGGCCTGGCTGAGCGGAGGCCAGGAAATTCGCAGTGAGATTCACGACTGGAATGCGAACCGAATCGGTCTCGCTGGAATCTGTTTTGCCTGTCGTTGGGTCGAGTCGAGAAACCGTGATTTGCTCGGCGATCGTGCCAGGTGGGAGTTCCCAGGCGACCGACTCACCCGGTTCATATCCGGCAACGGAAGTCGATTGCCCGCGGAGATACTCGAGGCACTTATCCAGGAATGGGATAAATGTGGGATGGATGGGCCAATTCGTATCTTGCCGCTCAAAAGCAAAAGCAAAGACAAGCATGCGTCCTGGACCGAGCATTGACTCAAACAGCAGAGGGTCACCTGAAGCTGAGAAAGCAAGCGGACTCGCTTCGCGTACTTTCAATCGGCGGTAGCTATTGAATTCGATTTCTTCCAGATTCCCCATCTCGGCAAATTGGAATGGAGCGAACACCGGATGTTCCGCAAAGACATAGCGAAAGGTTGCCGGAGATATCGATGTGGGTTGGTCTGGTGGCATTTCGATCCCCAATTCTCTTAGGAAGCCGGTGATCAGTGGTGTTGCTTGATCCACCATCAGCATGACCCCGCCTCCGCGACTGAGGTCATCGCGAACTGCGTCACGGACTTTTGCTGACATCAAGGCTTGACCATCGACGCAAAGCACATCTGGCGGCGCTTCGCCTTGGCGATCGACCAACACCGAGGAGTCAGAGTTCTGCACCTCCCACCGAGACTTCATTACTTGTGGGGCGAGTGCGCGGCGGAGGAACAGCGACTCCGTGATCAGTTCGACACGACCTGCGCGTTGTGGCGGTAAGGAAAAAACGACCCTGTCGTCGCCGGCCAAGGCATTTCGGTCGTCGCCCGCCAAGGCATCACCGTCTGTTTCAACGATCACTTCGCCAAGCACCCATTGGTCAGCATTTGCTTCCCATTCAGCGACAACCGTACCGGATGCGATGGACGTATTCGCTTTCGGTTCAAGTGTGATGTCTTTCCGGAAGACTTCACGACCGCGATCGAGAAAGACGACTGAGATCTTCTGTGGCGTTGGCTGACTCTTTGCCGACTGGGGGAACTCTACTTGCCGAGTCAAGGTAACGGCGGCCTCCAACCCAGGCCGTCCCTCTCGTTCGGTTCGTCGGGCCATTGGATCAGACAGGCTAAGATTTGCGGGCGTGGTTCCCCGTGACGTTGGCAGCGAAACCTCAATATTCGGTTGCAGGAAAGGGGGAGCGTTTTCACGCATTGCCCATTGGTTGGCTTGGCTGTCACTTAACAGAATGATGTGTCGCTCGGTGCCGAGTGAAGTCCCAAGCATCTCCGTAGCGGAACGGAAGGCATCGAGAAAATTTCCGCGTTCTGCGGATGGTGCCAGTTGCCCAACGGTATCGGCAGCGACGACTGGGTCATCGCCAAAGCGGACCAACGTCTTGGCCGTGGTCGCTAATTCGATGACGGCGATTTGGGTGCGTTGATCATTGGCTGCCAATTCGGTGGCAATCGCATCACGGGCAGTTCGGAATGAATCATCAACTTGATGACTGAGCGTGTTATCTAAAATGTAAACCCGACTCTCGTCCACAATCACCGTGTTTTTATCTTCAACGTATGGCCAGGCGAAAGCGGCAACGAGTAACAGCAACGCCAGCATTCGCAGCAACAGCAGCGGCCAGTTTTGCGGCCACATCGGTCGTGCCTTCGCGATTGGTTGATCGTCGAGAAAGCGGAGGGTCGAAAATTCGACCAAATTGCTTTCGTCACGACGGCGGAGATGGAGCCAAATGGGGACGCCAACGGCAAGAGCACCCAACGCCATGAGCGGATAAAGGATGCTCATCGTTACATCAACCGCTGGCGTTCATGAAGGAACAGTGACAAGGCTTGCCACGGTTCTTGATCGGTTCGTAGCACGCAATGGGGGATTTCAAGTGACTGAAACAGGTCGTGGTATTCCTTGAGAAACGATTCGAATCGCTTGAGGTAGCGATCCCTTGCGGCGTTTGGGTCGACTGTTCGTCGTTCCTGGGTTTCCAAGTCTCTGAAAACGGAGGATTGCTCGAAAGGGAATTCGAGCTCGTCTCGATCAAGTACCTGAAACACGAGGCACTCATGGCCAAGAAACCTTAACTGCTGAAACGACTCACGAATCCCATCCGCGTCTTCTAATAGATCCGAGAAAAACAGGATGACGCTGCGACGATGAATTAGTCGAAGCATATGTTGCAGCAACTCGGCTAATCGCGGACCACCTGCAGGTTGGATGTTCTGGAGATGACCGAGCATGATTCCAAATTGGCTTGGTTTTTGAGACGGTCGGATGAAATCCGAACCTTGGGCCAGTTCGTCCATCGTGAGCAATCCCACCGCATCGTTTTGACGAAGTGCGAGTGATGTCATGGCTGCGGCGACGGCTTTGGCAACTTCTAGCTTGGATGCCCAGGCATCGCTGCCTCGATAGTTCATCGATCCGCTTGTATCGATCACCAGATAGATCCGCACATTCGTCTCTTGCGTGTACTTTTTGACACACAGTCGATTGCTGCGAGCATAAAGTTGCCAATCGAGATGTCGTAGATCGTCTCCCGGCTGGTAATCGCGATATTCGCTGAACTCGACGCTGATGCCGTGGAATGGACTTTTGTGCAAGCCGTGCAAGAATCCCTCCACGATGTAGCGAGCCTTCAGGTCAAGGCTTAGCAGCAGTGACATGACTTTGGGATCGAATCGATCGATCAATCGCTCGTGCTGGCGAACCGCCATCAGGATTATCCTCGGCCGGTCGCGGCTTGTGGGATTTCAGCCAACAACTGTTGGATGATGTCGTCCGCTGACTGACCTTCGGCATCCGCGTGGAAACTGCGGATTATCCGGTGGCGTAGCACCATCGGTGCGATGGCTTTTACGTCTTCGCAGGCAACGTTGAAGCGACCGTGCGCTGCTGCCCGAGCGCGGCCTGCCAAGATCAGGTTCTGGCTGGCTCTCGGGCTGGCCCCCCAGCGAATCCAACGCGCTACGCTCGTCGATGCACCGTCTGAGGAAGGGCGGGTGGCACGAACCAGGCGGGCTGCATAGTCAATGACGTTGGCTGATGCCGGGATGTGTTCGATAGCATCGCGATACAACAGGATGTCGCGGCGCGACAGTTGCGGTCGTAAACCTTGAAGTGGCGTGAACGAGTGTCCTGCCACAATTTGTTTTTCTTCTTCAAGCGATGGGTAGCCGACCTCTAGCTGAAACAGAAAACGGTCGAGTTGGGCTTCGGGTAGCGGGTAAGTTCCTTCTTGTTCAATCGGATTTTGCGTAGCCAACACGAGAAACGGTTCTGGTAATTGATCGGTCCGTCCCGAAACTGTGACAGTCCGTTCCTGCATCGCTTCCAGCAAAGCTGCTTGCGTCTTGGGAGGCGTTCGATTGATTTCGTCGGCCAGCAACATCTGTGTGAAGATTGGACCTTTGATGAATTCAAATTCACGATGCCCTGATTCTTCCTCCTGCAGAATGTCGGTCCCCGTGATGTCAGGGGGCATGAGGTCAGGTGTGAATTGAATTCGCTTGAAATCTAAGTCGAGGACACGAGCCAAGGCGCGAACCAATAGCGTTTTCGCCAGACCCGGTACGCCTTCGATCAGGCAGTGCCCATACGACAACAACGCGTATAAAATCGCCGCGGTATTCTCTTGTTGGCCAACGACGCATTGCCCCACCTCCTGCTGGATTGCTTCGACTTTGGCAGGCAGGGTTGCCAGAATATCGGCTGCATTCTCGGGAGTGACCGGCATCACCGTCGCGTCTTCTTCTACATGATTTGGAAGGGGGGGATCGATGTCTGGGTCCGGCATGGAATTTCCCGAATGATTTTCATAGCGGTGCGGGCAGAGCAAAGGCCGACTTGAATTCGGCGGCTAACCCCTCCAATGGTAACATGGCTTGAAGCTATACGCTGATAGGGCGCGAATTCCGCCAGGCTTCGGGGGTTTCCCCTGATAGCCCAGAGACAGAGCGCCCAGGGACAGAGAGCCAGCTTGTTCGTCGGCAACCATTGACCGAATAACGCAATGATGGAGGAGTTCGTTACTACCGTGAACCAGGATTCGTAAACCAGCGGATCTTTACCTTCGCAGTTCGTCGGTCTGTGTCACTGCAAGATAAGCGGCCAGTTGCCCAGTTGCTGTTGCTCAAGAGGCAGGCGAAGTCTCTGAAGCCGGCAGCATTTGTTGGCATGCGATGGGTTGGGGTGCCCAGTTTTTTTCGGTGCAACCGGTATCGAGGACGACCAGACTAGGAGCCGCGAACCCCGAATGATTGGGGAAATCCGCTAAAAACCAAGCTCCCTTTACGGCCGGACCGCTCAGGCAAGTTGCAAGGCTGGCGACTTCTTCCCCGGCAGGTCCAATGCGAATATCGGGCGAAAGCAAATGCCCCGCATTCGCTGATCATTTAGTCAGTTGCTTGTAACCGCGACGGCAGTCGCGTGCGAAAAGCCAACCCGAACCGACGGTTTGTTTCGTTTCGCTTCGCTGATCAGCTGCCCGTCTGAGCGAGTTTGCTCCAAGATCGCTTTTCTCGCCAGCTCGCGATAAC
>JARGNK010000236.1:0-6965 GCA_029213145.1 Rubripirellula sp.
TTGGTCCGATCGACTCACGGCGCTTCGCGAGTGCCGAGAGAATCTATCCGCTCCTCAGAAGGAAACGGTCGATCTGTTCTACGACCGTGGATACGACTGCGAAAAGATTGCGACCGCGATCGATGCCGCGGCTTCGGCAATCCACAACCGCTTGATGCGCGCTCGCAAAGCTCTCTACGAGTGCATTCAGCACAAGCTGCGGAGCGTTAGATGATCCCAGAGGAAAACAAACGGCTCAATGACTGGCTTGAGAATCGCCTGGCAGACACCATGCCGAGCACAGCCTCACCGAATGTTGAAAGCGAGACGGACAACAGCCAAGAATGGGAAATCCAGTCCGCAATCGACACGTTGCTGCGAATGCAGGTGAACCGACTCGCACTGTCAGACGACTTTCACGAGAAGCTGGTCGAGCGAATCGAGGGCGCACAGAACATTTCGAGATCGAGTAGCGTGTCGAAGTCAACGGCGGCGGGCGAAACTGAGCCATTGCCCGGAAAATCCGGTCCTGGCGGAGTGGCTGCCAAAGGGAGACGCTTCCGCTGGTGGCACCCAGCACTCGCCGCGGCTTTGGTCGGCATTGCGATCTTTGCTTGGCAGTCGCTTGCTGGTCGTTACCCGGTCCCCAAGGCAGCTGGAACGTTTCAAGTTGTCGGCGGCGGCCCGCTACAGTCGGATTCAACTCTGGTTACGGAAGACGAATCAGCTCAGGTCGTTTTGGGTGGATATTGCCATGTGACAATCGAACCCAACAGCCACATCACGCTTTCGGGAGACGAGAACGAGGAAAGCGTAGAGTTGGAAACTGGCTCGGTTGTTTGTGACGTGGACCGTGGCAAAGGCAAGTTTTCAGTTGTTACTGATTTCGGCACCGTTTCGGTGGTCGGAACAAAATTCGAGGTTGGAATTAGAGAGGTAGGAGAAGGCACAGTGATTTCAAAAAGAATGCTGGTGAACGTGCTAGCCGGAACGGTGATCGTTACGACCGCGGCCGATCAGACCGAAACAATCCACGCCGGTGAAAGCACGACGGTTAGTAAGGAAACGGATCGTTTTACAGATGGCGGATATCGACTGGTTTGGGCGGACGAGTTTGACAACGACGGTGCTCCGAATCCGAAGAACTGGACGTTCGAAGAAGGCTTTGTACGCAACAACGAGGCTCAGTGGTATCAGAAGGAGAACGCTCAGTGCAAAGATGGCATGCTCGTCATCACAGGGCGCGAGGACATCAAACGCAACCCAAATTATGTCAAGGGATCAACGGATCCCGCAGAAACAAAATTCATCGAGTACACATCTTCGTCGCTAATGACAAAGGGTCTGCATAGCTGGACGATGGGGCGATTTGTCATGCGGGCGAAAATCCCTCATGGCGAAGGAATGTGGCCCGCGTTCTGGACGGTCGGTGAAAACGGCGAATGGCCGAGCTGCGGAGAAATCGACATCATGGAATACTACAAGAACAAACTGCTGGCCAACGTCGCAAGTGGTACGGCCAAGCGATGGAACGCAAATCGGAATGGCAAGTCGATCAAGACGCGAGACTTGGGCGGAGATAGGTGGCTGCATGAATTCCACATCTGGCGTATGGACTGGGATACCGAGTCGATTCGTCTCTACGTGGACGACAAACTGCTCAACGAAACCAAGCTTACCGACACCTACAACGCCAATCCCAAGTGGGGCCCAAAGAATCCGTTCCATCACCCACACTACTTGATCGTGAATCTCGCCTTGGGCGGTGACAACGGTGGTGACATGGAGAAGGCCAATCTGCCGGCCGAGTACCTCATCGACTATGTCCGCGTTTACCAGCGCGACGAAGATCGAGAATTCAAACCGGCGGACAAGTACAATCCCCCGCCGGTCTACACTGGCAAGAGGGTCGGCATCCATCACTTCAGCGAACTCCCCAAAACCGTGAATAAGAAGTGCAGCTGGGAAAACGGCGCTGATTCACGCTGTTATGCTTGGAAGCCGCCAGGACGAACTGAAGAGTTTGCCGAAATGGTCGATGACTTCGAGGATAAAGTTGAGGGCGAACTCTCCTACAAGTTCGTGCTGAATCATGGCTGGAGCCGCTGGGTCCTCGTAATGGATCCCAAGTATGGCGACGGCGTCGCTGACTTCTCCGACTTCAAGACGATGGGGTTTGCAATCAAGTCAAGAGACGCGAGTAGGTGGGAGAAGTTTCGCGTCATCATCGGAAGCAGTGACGGAAAGTCCTACGAAATGCCGCTGGCGTCGCTTGGATTCAAACCTGACGGTCAGTGGCATCGCTGCCAAATCGACTTGAACGACGTTAAGAAGAGCGGCGTAGATTTAACCAAGATCAAGACTTTGTTCTCGATCGGATGGGAAGGCGGAGTCAGCAGCGGGCAGTACTACAAACTCGACGACCTTTATCTCGAGTAGCAACGTGGATCGTTGCTGACCTGCGGCGGAAACCTTGCTTTCACCAGTAAGGCCAATCTTAGATGCGCGAATTTCCGTCCGCGTGACGAGGTTTGACGACCGACGTCCACTGGCAGAAGTCATCAAACTCAAGAGGTGACTATTTGTACAAGCCGCAATCATATAAGAAGCTGCGGCCTTCGGAATCGCTGGACCTAGTCACGCGATTCCGAGACTTTTGAGCAATTTCGAGACTTGTCAGGCCTCGGTGAGCCACCACCGCGTCACGCGATTTGGCGGCGGGCTGCGACTCCTATCGTCGCAAATCCCTATATATGTGTACGAAACTAGCAAGGCCCGCCAGCTTTCACTGACGGGCCTTGTTTGAATCGAGTCGGGTTGTACAACCCGACTGAGTGGAGGCGGCGGGAATTGAACCCGCGTCCCGCGATGGATCCACGATGATGTCTACGTGTGTAGTCGAGCTATTTATGTTCCGAAGAACCTTTCGCTTACCACGGCGCTGCCCGACAGGCTCCGCCGCTCGCTAACTCGAATCATTTTTTGACTCGTCGCGTCTCGAGTAGGACGACAAGCGATCCAGAATTGTGACGGGCAGTCGGGCGACTCTGGCAATCCCCCTCAGCCCGGGCTACCTATTCTTAGGCGGCCAGTGCAAGACTTTCATCTGCAACTAAAAGTTGTGATCAGCTTTTTACGTGGCCAACTGATCAACCACGACACGCAACCAACGCTTCTTCACATCCGGTCGAATCCAGATCACCCCCAGAAACGAGTAACAAACAACCACACCTTTAATATCGGTGCCAGCGTGTGTAAAGTCAAGCAAAGCAAACGCTCTCGTTGCCGAAGCGTCGACTGGGTCAACCGATTCGCAGCCATCTCTCCCCTGCGTCTTGTTGCTTGCCGAACCACTTTTCGCTTGCTGAATCACCATGGTGTAAACCCAAGTAAATCGAGACGAAGTGAAATTCGTTCGATCTGGACTTTGCCTTGATCGAGCGGTTGGGCTCGGTCAGTTGTCTCAACACGATCGGGGATTCAAAAGCGACATTTTCTCCTACTGGCACATGGTTCCAACGGGCCCCTCGTTTTTCACCGGCCCCCTCTTTTTTTCACGGCGACACTCCTTGGCGGGGACACTTTTGGCAAACAGGCTGATGACCAGAGGGGTGGAGAGGGGAGATGATCGAATCTCTAGCTCTGCGTTGGGTTCGACCGCGGTCGGTCGCAACCTTACGCAATTCTGATGCGTTCAGAGGGCTCCGATGCATTCAGGGAATTCGGCGCATTCAGAGAATTCGGCGGCGGTGGGGCTTTGGAGCGATTTTTGTGCTGTTGCGGGGGTGGTGGTTGCACGATGCGTTGAGATGAGCTGGGCCAGAGTCCTTCCTGTCGACATGAAAGTCCTTCCTGTCGGTATGAAATTTGCCCTTGGTTTGTCCGTTGCCGCGTTTTTTTCAGAAACTTCTGGATTTGTGGGGCAAAGTGTCGTTCGTATTTTGACTCAGGATTGCTAAAAAGTTATTATGTTTTTTGCCATAAATAAGTTTACTGGTGTTATTTTTCCCTTTCCTACCCTCCCTGAATCACTCTGAGACCCCTCTCATGCCTTCCAATTTGGCCCGTTCTATTTTCGCTTTGTTTGTATGCGCTTTGCTTATCTTCCCGATGGTGGGTTGCAAGACCGAGACGGCTCCTGTGCAAACGACCGCCGACGAGCTCGATCAATATTTGGCTGATAATCCCGATGAGGCTTACAGCAGTGATGGCGTCGCCGAAGAGATGACGGCGGACGAGGAGGATGGTGCAGGCGACGACGAGAGCGGCGAAGAAGCGGCAGAGTGACCGTCGCCTTTCGTTCATTAGGCTAATTCCGGAGTGCTGGGTTCTTTCCGGATTTAGTTCTCATCGATTCAACATAACTGCCTAGACGCTGCAAGGGCTACTTTTAGTAAGTGGTACCGGTACCTCGGGCCAATAAAACGCATTTGTTCTTTTCTTTCTACGTTTTGATTTGGAGTCTTCATGAATGTTCGCAGAAGGCGAGGTTTTACACTCGTCGAATTGTTGGTGGTGATTGCCATCATTGGGGTTTTAGTTGGTTTGCTGTTGCCAGCGGTTCAGGCCGCTCGAGAGGCGGCTCGCCGGATGAGCTGCAGCAATAACTTCAAGCAGCTTGGCTTGGGCATCCATAACTATCACTCGGCCTTTAAGCAGTTGCCGATGCATCGTGGTGGGACGATCCGTCCACCAGGAACAAACAATCAGCAAGCTCGACTACCTGTCGCCATCGGACAGCCTCACGGCGGCAACAACTTTCATAATCTGAGTGTGCTCGTGCCGCTGCTCCCTTACGTGGAGCAACAGGCGCTGTGGGAGCAGATCAGCAACAAGTTTGAATCGCAGCAAAACCCTGGCTTGTTTTTTAACCCGATGGGACCACAGGTGGCGATGACATTGGCTGATCATCAGCTGAATCGTTACGACCCCTGGTTGGTAGACATTCCTACCTATCGTTGTCCAAGTGATCCAGGCGAAGGCTTGCCCGCACAGGGTCGAACGAACTACGGTTTCAACCTGGGTGATTCGATCCAGTTTCAGAACAACGGATTCGTAAACCAGACCGGCGTCACGTCGCGTGTTCGCGCCCCTCGCGCCAAAGCAACTTGTCGCGGTATGTTCTTTCCTCGATACGCCACGAAATTCCGCGATGTTCTGGACGGACTCTCAAACACCGTCATGGGTGGTGAGCTGAATACGGACCTGGGTGATAACGACATCACAACACGTGTGGTTTTCGAAGGCGGGATTTTGAATTTCCCCAGCCGTTGCGGTAGCCAAGCCGATCCAAATCGTCCTCGTTTCTGGGCAGAGAATGCAACTTTCGCGTCAAATAGCGCTCAAGTGGAACGCGGCCTGAAATGGATGAATGGTCAAACCGTTAACACGGGGATCACCACGATCCTGCCGCCAAATGGCCCGGTTTGTAGTAACGGACGAAACACGTTCACGATCGGCATCTACGGTCCTAGCAGTCGGCACCAAGGTGGTGCTCACATCTTGATGGGTGATGGCGCGGTGATCTTCATCACCGATTCGATCGAGTCGGGTGATAGGAACATTGGTAACGTTCGCTGGAACGGACGAGGTCCTCAAGCTCCAGGTAGCAAAAGTCCGTATGGACTCTGGGGAGCTCTCGGTACTCGTGCGGTCAAAGAGGTTATCCAAGAACAGCTCAATCAGTAAACGTTGAGCCTCGAGCGGTTTGAACCGTTGAGTGATTTTTTCGATGGAAAGGAGAGCGAGTGTGACTCGTTTTCCTTTCCATTTTTTTATGGGTTCGCAGTCGATCCTCAGCCAGGCATTGCAAGTAAGCATGAAGCTGGCGTTGGACGCTTGGGTTGCCGCCTGGCCTGCCAGGCGACGGATGCAGCACCGCTGTTATTCACGTGGATCCCGTTTCTGAATCGTGCCGGTTCGTTGAGTCTTCAGCATGGCGGGAGTGATCACTGCCTGCTGTCACGAGGGGAGCCGCTGGTGAGTTGGTGATGCCTCAAAGTGTTGGTCTTGGGGCGTTTTTGATTGCTTGCGGAACCCTGCGGACAATCGATTGCTCGGGAACTGACGGGCAATGCAACAACTTGCTTTGGCGGTGGTTGGGTTGGTAGCGAATCTAGTGGTCGCGAACTGAGTGGTTTGCGTTCCTGCCATTGGTAGGTTTTCGTCCTGGGTTGACAGCTGCCCTTGGAGGTGTTCAAGTGTATACCTCCTCGGCCATGGGTTGGATTGGGGCAGCCGACAGTCGGCTGTCTGCTGTGGCCGAAAATTGTTTCAGGGAGTTAGAAAGATGACACAGTGTTGGGGCCGCTATGCATTCGTTCTGTTGTTCTCAGGAATCTGCCTACTCGGCTTTGCGGCGGATAAGAAATCGTCGAGCCGGAAAACAAGCAAATCGGCCGCGGCCAAGCAAGAGACGAGTGGTGGTCGATTGCCGCGCTATTTTGCTGGCTTGGTGGATGATGAACAGCGCGAGGAAATCTATCAAATTCAATTGAAGTATCGCGAACAAATTCAGGAGCTCGAGAAAGAGTTAGCTGAGTTAGAACAAGAACAGCTCGGCGCGATGGAGAAAGTGCTGACCACTACGCAGCGGAAAGAGCTTGCTGCGTTGAGGTCTGCGGCGTCAAAGAAACAAGGGAGTACGAGCCGCGCCAAGAAGAACTGACAGAATCGAGTGTTGATTGTTGGGAGGGTGGCTGGTGATCGAGCGTAAGGGTGGGACCCGAGCGCGCCACCTAACTTTTAGGATCTAGATCGGAATGCGTTTAATTGCCTCTGCTCGACCACCAGCCGCGGGTTGTTTTTCGATAGCAGTGCCGACCGGCCGCGAACACGGTCGGCACTCCTTTTCAACCATTCCGCTGGCGGCAAAGATCGATCAGCGGAATCTTGCTGTCCAATAACCGAGCCAACCACCACTCGGATACTCAGCCAATCGGGTAATTAGCCAAACGGGTAATTAGCCAAACGGGTGTTCGCTTACT
>JARGNK010000236.1:7065-9211 GCA_029213145.1 Rubripirellula sp.
AGCCAATCGGGTAATTAGCCAAACGGGTAATTAGCCAAACGGGTGTTCGCTTACTATCTGAGCGAGTTGGCCGAAGCAGCGACTTCGATGACCGGCGTTTCAGCAGCGATGGCCCCCGCTCTTGCGAGTAACGCGGCTCCAGCTGGACTGGTAGCCGGTACCGTTTCTTGCGGTTCTGGTCCTACCGGTGCTGGTTCGTGCCAGTGTCGTGCGATCAAATCGGTCGCTGCATGAACAAGTCGCTCTTGTTGCAATGACAAAAGAGCGACCCGGTGGCCCACCTGATTCGCAGTGGCACCCGTTTCTCGTTTGGAATAACTGATGACCCATGAATCGACATGCCAAATGATCGAATCGAGCATGCAATCGGCGGAACCGCAGTGGGCAAACAGAAGGATTGGTTCCGGGGTCGGTGTGGGTCGGGGGGCGATCTCCGCGGTCCCCGGTGCTTCGGCTTTCGCAAGGGTTGGAACAACACGCTCATCAAATGCTTGCCACATCGCGGCGGCATCCCAAGGGTCATGTTCTGCACGAATGCAGAATGGTTGCGTAGAGCTCGGCAGCACGCTCCACAGTTTGATGTCTTCCGTGGACAAATCGTAAGGCATGTAATCCTCTTCGATCGTGACAATGACTGCGGAGCTACCGACGAGTCGATTGAGTGGCAAAATTTCGATACCCGGTTCACCCTCGGTGATGAGTTGTACGGTGATCGGAAACTCATCCACGATCACACTGTCTCCATAGCTTTCGACATCAATCGGCTCTGCCGTCGCGATTTCATCTAACTGCGCGGCGAATGCGATGCCGCTTGATGTCGGACTGTTGAGTTCTTGGTGTTGATCGACTGTGGAAATCGCGGCACCCCACCAGCTTTGGTACTGGCGAACCTTGGCCAGTGATTGGTCGAAGTAAGGCGCGGCCAAGGCGAGCGGTTCCAGCAGTTGCTCAACCGAAATGCCAGCCGCAGCGATTGCGATGGCGGCGGCCTGTGTAATCGCACCATCGGCGGTGGTGTCCGATGCGGAAGCGGGTTCGGCCGCAGAGGTAGGGATGGTTGTGGGGGCGGGCTTTGCTGTGGAGGCGATTCGGAAGGCGATCGAATCGTGGGTACCCGGAACAGTGTTGCCTGCCGGGTGGTTGGACTTGGGCTGGGTAACGGTATTGGACTGGTTAATGGGATGGGGTTGGCTAATCCATCCGCACAAATCCTGTTCTTCCCATCGCAGTTGGCAGGCGTCCTGGGGAAGGCCAGGCGCCGCGGCTTGAATGGGAGGTAGAAGGAGGAGGTTGAAAAAGGCGACAAAGATCAAAGGGGAGACGAAACGCGATTGGATCAGAAGAGCGTTCATGGGTCGGTGGTACTCCTTGTGCCGACGAAGACGCATCGCTGTGAGGGCAACTGGCGTGGTTGCGCCAACCGTGGCAAGCGATGGGGGGAGGGCGAGTCTGTTCGCCGTTCAAGCTGTTCTCTGTTTCCTGCGGAAACGAATTGGAAAACTTGATCGACCAGCAAAGCAAAAGTGGTATCGGCGAGATTAGCGGTGAGGCTTGCAATTGCAATCGCGAAACTTGCATGGATTCCTAGTGCGCGTTCAGGTTGTGCCAGTAGGCCGGGTCGATGAGTTGCCGGTAGTGTTAATAAGTCCGTGCACGATTGGACTCGATCGATTGAATGTTCAAATTCAATTGAAAGGGCGAACGCTTGGCGCGACTGCGGAATGCGTTTTCGGAATGCCTGTGCGGGTAGCCGCAAGCGATTTCATTCCATGTCGCGCCGCGATTTGTCGTTTCGATTGAGAACCTCGTTTGAGGCTTGTTTTGACGCTGCTTTTTCAACGGCCGCTTTTGACGCTGAAGGTTTCACGCTTGTGTAGAACGACAATGCAATCTCGTTTGGAATGACTGCACCGCATGTTTGGAATGACAGAACCAGCGGCGTAATGAACCGTTTTTCTTCGATCGTGGTGCCGCTCGGTGGTGGTGACATCTTGCGTTGCTGAGCAAGTGACAGCGGGTTTGCATCCTCCTGAACATGAAGGGCTGGGCAACGTTCAATGAGTGAGAATCGTGATCAAAAATTGAAATGCACGGTCATAGATACCGGGGTAAGTGCTTTCTCGCGGGCCGGCAATATTGAGAGTCA
>JARGNK010000237.1 GCA_029213145.1 Rubripirellula sp.
TCACCTAATCGGCAAGATTTAACCTTGAGAACCTCCGTCGGAGTGAAAACAGCTCACCCAACCAGGGTGGTCCGGCGAGTGTTTTCCCATCATGTGGCAAATGCCGACCGACTGCCGTTGCAGCCAAATCGCGGCTCGATCTACTATCCGAGCATCGATGTAGAGCTCGATTCTGGGATATTTTCTCTCGCCTGGGTTTGTGATCATGCTGCCGCAATTAACAAGAAATCCACGTCTTTTGCTGGCGATCGCCTTCGTTGCCTCGATCGCAACGGTCGGAATCACAGACACTCCTGAACAGGTTTCGGAGAATAGTCCTTCGGGGGGGTCTGAGGAGGTTCAGCTACCCGGATCTTTGGTGCCAGCCGGGCCGGGACCACAGATTCAGCTTGGTGCGGCTGGTGGGATGATCGGGTTTTCCGGTTCTGATGGCTCGGGAACTCAGATAATTACGCTAGTTGATACCAGAAAATCTTGGATGGCTGTGTATCATATCGGTAGGTCGGGCAAAATCCGACTGGTCAGCAGTCGACCGATTGACGCTGACTTTTCATTGCAGCTTAATGCAACTTCGCCGCTTCCCGAGGAGATTCGTGCACTCCGGAGCCGGTGAGGTTGGATGGGTTGCAGCGGAAGCAGTTTTGCTTCTGTCTCCTCACTAATCGACGATCCATTAATTGGATCCATCGGAGTCGAACGACGCATGGCGAACTATCTGTCACTTGAAGAAGCAGCAAAGAAGCTTGGCATCTCGACCGACAAACTTGTGGACCTAAGAAGCCAGGGACAGGTACGCGGATTTCGCGACGGGGCCAGTTGGAAATTCCCAGAGGACGCGATTGATCAGTTAGCCGATGATTTGGCTGCTGACGGTCACAGTCCGAGCAGCGATGACGCGCTTGTTACCAGTGACAGCGAGCTGTTGATGGATAGCGAGGGCGATAGCTTGTTCGAGATTGACTCGGGTGAGTTGCAGCTCGATCAGGCAGCCATCGGACACGACTCAGGTCAACTCGACCTCTCCGTTGAACCGAATTCAGGAAGCACCGGTCCAGTGACTGACGAAGAGCTGGATGAGATCGCACAATCGAACCCCGACGTTTTGGCAAGTGGCGAAAGCGGCGGCAGCGAGATCGGTCTTTCAGGTTTAGATGATGAGGACAGTGCTGACGAAGTCATTGGTGGTGATGAAGACAGCGCGATGGATGTTCTAGGCGGCGATGCCGGAGCGAGCAGTCTGGAATTGATGGATGAGTTGGAGCAGCCAGGAGGATCCCGTGGTGGAGATGTGTTGAGCGAGTTGGATTTGCTCGGTGCAGACAAAAGAGGTAGCAGCCTGATCAGCGGCGATGGCGACGACTTGCTTTCGGCCTCGGGTATCGGAAGTAGCATTGGTTCTGAGCTGCCGGGAAATGCAGCCGGAGGGATTGACGACGCTTTGGCCGATGACGATGAATTGATCATTGCCGATGATGATGACGATTTGGTCATTAGTGGCGCCGGCAGCGATATTTCGATCGCTGGTGATAGCGGCATCAATTTGATGAGTCCCTCGGACAGTGGATTGTCGTTGGAAAGCGAGCCGCTCGATCTAGCGGGCAGCAGTATTTCCGCACTCGACCTTGGTGCCGAACTGGCCGACGTGAGCGGCAGTGGTAGCGGTGGGTCTGGCGGAGGCTCTGACGGTTCGTTGGTCGACTTCCAAGCAGATGAAGAATTCCAACTTTCTCCTTCGGGCATCGGCATCGACGCCGATATGGATAGCGGATCCCAAGTCATCGAAATCGAGGACTCGGAAGCTTTGGCCGAGCCACTCGGAATGGATGATGCCGGCATGCCACTCGGAGGTGATGTTTTTGGTGAACCAGAAGAGGGCGAAGCGCTCGCTCTGGACGCTGAGGAAGAAGCGGTCGAAATCGATGGCTCCACAGCAGCTCCCGTCGGTGCTCGGGCAATCGCTGGTTACGAAGTACCGTTCTCGCTCTTTCAGTGCATTTCCTTAATGTTGGTTCTCTGCGTCATGAGCCTAGGCGGTATGTTATTGACTGACCTCGTCCGCAATATGTGGGCCTATGAGCCGTTGGCAGCCCCCGTCAGCTCTTTGACTGACTCTTTGATTGCAGTGATGGGCTGGGGCCAGTAATCGTCCTCCTCAAAGCGAATAGCGATTCGACCACGGGCGAGCGGTCACCGTTATGGATGCGGTGACCAACAGGGCCCGTCATCAAGCCTGCCTAGGGCGTCAGCGTCGGCAAACGGGGAGATTAGTGCTAGGAGGGCAATGATTCGTGGTAGTGTTCAGCGTTTGGCTGGGCGCAGTTTTTGACCGGAAGTTGCGGTCGCAAGGAAGTTGCGGGTCTAATGGGGGTGCTAGGAGATCGCGGTTAATCGCGTTTTTCAGCAGATCCAAGCTGGTGACCGGATCGGAGCTGACCAAAAGCGAGCATCGACGTGATTTTTGCCGATACTTGTCTACTGGCCGTCCAATACTGTTTTCTGTGTCAATAAAGGCCGGGTACGAACCAACGAGTTTAACGGTCTATATTACTTCATAGGCAGTCACCCGAAACAACGCCACGCTCGCACCCGCATTGGTGTTGGGAGCGTCCCTGGTCCCACCTCGCCCGCCGGTCACACCTTGAATTCCATCACAGAAGCTATTTCGTCGCCCGCACGTGAATTTCCTGTTTGGGTCGCTTCCCTCCTGTTGGTTGTCACCGGGATCATTGCCGGGTGTGACCAGAACGAACCTATTGTCCCGTATGACGTTCCCACCAAGGTTCCTGCTGCTTTACTTGCAGAGCGGGACCGAATGCTGGCCGCGATTGTCCCAAAAGACAACCAAGCATGGTTTTTTAAGGTGACTGGACCGGAATCGGAGGTTGAATCACTGGCGTCTGATTTTCGTCGGTTCGTGGAGAAAATTGAATTTCAGGCCGGTGAGCCGTTGCTTGACTCGCTTCCCGATGGGTGGCGGCGAGGTGGCGAAAAGCCAATGCGTTTTGCAACGCTCGATGTCGATTTGGCCAATAAACAGCTCAATATCAGTGTTTCCAAGCTTGGTCTTCAGGAGGACTGGGACGAGCAGATCAAAATGAATGTCAATCGCTGGCGTGGCCAGTTGGGGTTGCCCGCTTCTGAGGAGAAATGGGCGGCTGCTGGTCCGTTGGATGTGGGAACGGCCGAATCACCTTCGGTATGGGTTGATTTACTTGCTCCGGCAACGGCCGCAGACAAAGCCGGTCCCTCCATGATGGCCGATCCGCCATTCGGAGGTGCCGCCACTGGAACGCCACTAGTGCAGGGCAGTGTGGAAACCCCGACCAGTGATCCCACCCCTAGTGGTGCTGCTTCCGGCGACGCCGATGTGGCCGCCGATTCTCGACTCAAATATGACCTCCCTGAAGGGTGGCGGGCTGGTCGGATGACCAGCATGCGAATGGCTGCATTTCGCGTTGGTCCAGAGGATTTAGAAGCCGAATTTACCGTAATTCCTGCGGGTGGCGACTTGCGTGGAAATGTCGCTCGTTGGCTCGGTCAGGTCCGAGAGGGTGAGGTTCCAGCCGAGGTGGTTGACCAAGCTCTCACTGACGCACAAAAAATTGATGTGGATGGGCGGTCAGCCCAACGGTTCTTACTGAGCGGAGACGATGCCTCCAGTGGGACAATCATTGATGCCACCATTGTCCCTTTGGAAGACGGTTTCAGCTTGTTCATGAAAATGACGGGACCTGCCGAAACGGTTTCCCAGCAATCCGATAACATCGCCACGTTTTTGGAGTCGCTCGAACTAAACCTGTAAGGTTTTTTTCCGAAGCGATTGACTAACTCACGACCAATCTCGCCATCCCCCCCGGAACGCGTACTATGGCAACCGTTGTTTCTCGCCCTGCCCAACGAAGCGATTCATCACCCAGTCATGAAACGTTTGGGGCCTCTGCCTTTCGAATGCTTCAGTTGTTGGGGTCGCTGAAGTTGACAGTGACGCTGTTTGCATTGTCACTGATCACGGTGCTAGTCGGTACGCTGGCGCAAGATGAAATGAACATGTTTGAAGTCAAACAGCGTTATTTCTTGTCTTGGGTTGCACCGATGCATCTGGATGACTTTTTTCCACAGGCATTCTTTCCCCATTCAGAGCCTTACCCAGGGGTGATTCCATTTCCAGGCGGCGCGTTGATCGGTTTGTTGTTGATGGTCAATTTGCTGGCCGCAAAAACAACGCGGTTCAGGATTCACAGTAGCGGTACCAAACTGGTCGCGGGGGTAGCCTGCTTGGTGCTTGGAACGATCGTGACTGGGATTGTCGTCGTGGCGGGGCACAGCAGCGATGGTCTGCAGGGGACGCCCCCGATGAGTTATTCGTCTTTGTGGGCATCCATGTTGGCTGCTTTGACTGTATTCGCATTCGCTTTTGGGTTTGCCGGACGGCGGGTTCGGCATTCCACGCTCGCGATGATCAGTTACGGCTCCGCCATTGCGATTGGTCTATTTGTGATTTACTCGCTGATGTCTGGCTTTCGGATCGGTGACCCAGGCTTGCGGATCGTTTGGCAGTTAACCAAAGGACTGGGAGCGGGGGTCATTTTGATGGTCGGTTGTTTGTTGGTGTTCGATAAACAGGGCGGCAACGTTTTGCTGCACTTGGGCGTTGGCTTGCTGATGGTTGGGCAATTCGCGTTCGGCGACCGTCAATTGGAGCAAAGACTGAGCCTTGTCGAAGGGGAGTCAAGCAACACCCTCTTGAATTTGGATGCCATTGAAATGACATTCATCGAGCGGCTCGAGGATAGCGAGAAAGTGATCCCGATTCCTGGTTCAAGATTGCGCCAGGCTGCCGCTTCAGGCGACGTGATTGATGATCCTGCCTTGCCGGCGAACGTACGAGTCGTTGCGTTTTATGAAAACTCCAGCATCAAGGATGTCGGTCGAGACAATCTTGCCACCAAAGGAATCGGTTTAGAAGTTCGGGCGGCCGAGGTGAGCAAGTCGGGCGGCACCGATACCGTGATGAATCTTGCTTCCGCCTATGTTGAACTAATCGACCGGGAATCAGGCGATAGTTTCGGAACATTCTTGATCAGCCAATCGTTGTCGGACCGCGAGATGTTGGTTCCCGATTCGAAACAAACAGACATCTTTGATACCGTGACGATCGCTGAGACCGATTACGATATCGGTTTAAAGTTTCATCGTGAAGTAAAGCCTTACTGGGTGCAGCTGGAAGATGTCCGCCGTGTCGATTACAGCGGTACCGATACACCTCGTGATTACTCATCGTTCATCCGGATCGTCGATCCCGAAACTGGGGAAGACCGGAAGGAACGCGTGTGGATGAACAATCCCCTGCGGTATCGAGGTGAAACTTTTTATCAGTCCAACTACACGTCTTTGCGTAGTGGGAAGGAGATGACCGGGATTCAAGTCGTGCGTAACTCCGGTTGGTTGATCCCGTATGTTGCGTGCAGCATTACAGCCTTGGGAATGCTGGTTCACTTCATGGGAACACTGACCCGCTTCCTGAGTCGTCGCGAGCGGGAAACAAAAAAACAATCATCGGTCGTATTAGATGCTGATGGCCGCGTTGCGTCACGTTTTCCAATCTTCGTTACGCTGGGCGGCTTCTTGTTGTTGGCGGTTTACATGCTTGTCCCTTGGCAGGCCGTGATGTTAAACATGCGACCAACGACTCGGGCCGAGCAGTTTGACATGTACGCGGCCGGCAAAATACCGACTCAGTATCGCGGTCGCGTGATGCCATTGGATGCCTATGCACGGCAAACGCTGAAAGCCATCAGTTCCAAAGAAAGTTTGCCACTCGATTCGGCTCCGGGAGCAATGCAAGAACGAGTGTTGGGAGAAGGTGAAGATGCTTCTTCACGCGACAGATTGACCGCGATGCATTGGTTGATGGAAGTCGCTACCGCATCACGCGAGTTAAGATTTCTTCCGATGTTCCGGATTGATGCAGAGGAGGTCCGGAGTGAGCTGGGGTTGGAGCGTCGTAAGAGCAAACTCTATTCGCTCGACGAGATCAGTGCCAACTGGAGCCGAGTTGCCAAGACGGTGGAGGCGGTTGTCCAGAGCAAAAAACCACTTCGCGATCAGACCTTCAAAGAGCGTAAACTGCTGGAACTGGATAGCCGTACTCGCGAGTACACCCTGGCATCGGCTTGTTTTGAGTTGCCAACACCCGAGGATATCCCGCCCGAGGAATTCGCGAAAATGTTCCCCGGCGTCGATCCGGAGATGCGAGTGATCGTCGCGATGCGAGCTCTGGAACGAAGAATGGATGCCCTCCAGCAGATGCAGGCGCCTAGGATCGTTCCGCCATCCCAAGAGATTGCAAGTGCTGCTTTGGATGATCCTGATTGGTCGTCTTTCGGGCCTGCGGTATTCAATTCGCTTGAGAAGGAAGCGGCGGGAGGCGACACGGGCGAGCCGCCGGCGGGCGTTGAGGAGTTTGCTGACATGATCGCGAGCTACGGCGATCGTGATGCCGAAGCATTCAACGCCGCGGTTGATCAGCATTTAGAGAAATTGCAGAGCTACGCTGTGCCTGGATTCAATATGAGTCTGGTGTCTCTAGAGCGATGGCTTGAATCGCAATGGCCTACCGGCGTGGCGATGGTGATGTACTTGATCACGCTTGTGTTGGGCCTAGTTTGCTTTGCGGCCGACCTGCCGCGGTTACGGCAAGCAGTTTGGGGCGCTATCGTTTTCACACTGTTGATTCATACTGTGGCGATCGTTTGCCGGATCGTGATCACCGGTCGGGCTCCAGTGATCAATATCTATTCCTCCGCCGTATTTATCGGTTGGGCGGCGGTTTTGTTTGGATTGGTCTTCGAGCGAATCTTCCGTTACGGCATCGGTAATGTTGTTGCATCTGCTTCCGGTGTCTTGACGCTACTGGTGGCTTACGGGCTCAACACGGGCGACACTATGCCGGTGTTGCAGGCCGTACTCGATACACAGTTCTGGTTGGCCACCCATGTGATCAGTGTGACGCTCGGTTACGTGGCAACGTTGGTCGCAGGTACGGTTGGGATCGCGTACCTGGGCATTGGTTGGCTCGGTGGGCGGCAAGGATTGTTGCGAGATCTCTACCGGTGTTGCTACGGAGCTGCCTGCTTCGGGATCTTATTTAGTTTTGTTGGGACGGTCTTGGGTGGACTCTGGGCCGACGATAGTTGGGGGCGTTTTTGGGGCTGGGATCCAAAAGAAAATGGTGCGTTGTTAATCGTTATCTGGAATGCCTTGATGCTGCATGCTAGGTGGGACGGTATGGTAGGGCCGCGAGGATTCGCGGCTCTCGCCATCGGGGGCAATATCGTGACTGCTTGGAGCTGGTTTGGTACCAACGAGCTAGGTATCGGCCTGCACAGTTACGGATTTACGCAAGGTGTCTTGATGTGGCTGACCATCTTTATCGGGTCGCAATTCGCCATCTTGTTGATCGACGCCTGTCTCCGATTTTTGCGGATCGGCTTTTCGAATCAAACGACCTAAGGCAGCGGCCCGTAAGTTGACTTTGCTCGCGTTGCCACAGCGAATTGGCTGTGGTGTCGCTAGGTAGAAAGGGCGGATGCTGGCATCTGCCAGCGACCGCTATGGTTGTACGACGGTCGGCCCGGCGGACCAGTTTCTGGCCGAACGGATTCTTGGCGGGTACGCTTCACCTGCTGGCAACGGACGGCTGGGGGGAATGAAGATGTTCATCAATGCTTGTGTTTGACTCGAGACAGGGACCGGAACACTGTGGGTGGGCGCGATGGCTGTCAGGACGCTGAGTGCGGGGAGAGTCGTGTCGGTGGATCTTGCCAAGGGCAATCCATCCAGCAGCATCACAACACCTGCTGGGTAGCTTTCGTAGCCAGGCTCGTTGCGGCAGATGCCACTCAATGACAATTGGGTATTGTTTAGGTTGAAGCCAATCGCGATGCGATCAAATGGAATATCGCCGGGCGTTTGGTTAATCGGTTCGGGCAGGTCAACGTTGATTGCCAAGTTTTGCTGCGCTGCTGCCAAAAGCGATCGCCCAATTGATCCTTTACTGGCTCGAATTGATCCCGCAATATCACTGCGACGTTGAGTTGGATCAATGCGACATCGATCCAACTGAAGATCGGCTTTCCCGGAGAGCCGATGAGCATGTTGTTCAAACAGTCGGTCCAGCGAGATGTTTTCGAAACGAGAACCGCCGAGATCGATCGACCATTCATTTTGCGTTTGCTGCCACGCGATGGTCCCGCTAAACATCGCCTCACTGCCTAGTCCAGCCATGAGTGGTAGGTACTCGGAGAGAGCAGAGCAGGGCAGGGGGGTGCCGCCCGAGGCTAGTTGCCATTGGGTCGAGGGGGTTTCTCCGCTGCGATCCCGACGGACCGTGAGTTGTAGCGGAACTTCCGAGTGCGACGAAGCAGGCAAGCCTCGAATCGTTGCTTCGATACTTTTCTCCTCGGGCCGAATCCAAGCATCGACATCACGGAGAGTCATCGATCCAAAGCGACTGTGTATCGTGAGGTCATTCCCAGCTACCGTTAAAGAAGTCTGAGTGGCCAGCGGACCGCAAAGCCAGCGGTCGTGCAGCAAACGCCAAGTTTGTTTGAGCTGACTTGACTCCAGTTCTGGTTGGTGCAGCAG
The DNA here is from genome assembly GCA_029213145.1 of Rubripirellula sp. GTDB lineage: Bacteria > Planctomycetota > Planctomycetia > Pirellulales > Pirellulaceae > Rubripirellula. The sequence continues at coordinate 8,647 of JARGNK010000237.1, forward strand.
CAGCGATGCTTCACCATTTTCACTCGCCCACTGAATCTTTCTCACTCTGGCAACTTCACGATTTGTTTCGGGGTCGATCAATTCGACGCCATGCAGATCCCAACCGCCAGGGGCGGTCCGCTGAAGGTCTTGCAATTGAACGACCAGGCCCGTCGCATCGGAGAGTTCCCGCTCCATCTGTCGCACACAATTTGCGTGGTACCACGGGGTCCAAGTGACGATGACGCAGCCAAATGTGATCGCGGTCGGGACCGCGCAGCAGAAAACGAACATCAGCCGCGCGACCGCTCGCTGCGTTCGTTCGTGCATGGAGTCCCTTCCTGCATCGGCGGGAGTGACGGGAACTTCGGCTATGCTAGCGGTGCCGGGGCTCGTCACTCCAGAAGCATCGCGATCTTAGGGCCCAACGCCGCTTCACCGATAGGCCGTTTAGGGGAAATGCACGATGTGGGCAGCGCTCACAAAACATTGGTTTTTGA
>JARGNK010000238.1 GCA_029213145.1 Rubripirellula sp.
GCCTCGTCACGGGGGGCCTCGTCACGGGGGGCCGGGCGTTTAGTCGGGCGACAGCGAAAAACCTGTGACGACCAGCTGGCAACAAAACAAGTTAAAAGCAGAATCGACGGCACGTGGCTCGCCCTGATTACCTTGATACCCCACCAAACGCCTGACCACGAACATTCGTGCGCCGAAGTCGAGGATGCCGACAGGCTGAAGATCAACTCCAGCAAGCCAGACCATTCTCAGTACCGCCCCAGAAGTGGGGTCGCTCACGCAACTTTCTGCTTATTCGCGTCAACTCAGAGGGAGGCGTGGGGCAAAAAGCTTGCAAAGCTGGTATCCTGTTGGAGTCCTGTACTTCATTGAATGAACTCCACTGAAGGATGTTGCATGTCATCAGATTCTCCGCCCACCGAAGGGGCGTCCGGGGATAAGTTAAGCGAAGCTGACGCCAGTCGACTCCACGAAGCCCGCCAGAAAATCCTGGATGAACTGGGCAAAATCATCGTGGGGCAAGAGTCAGTGATCGATGAGATTATGATCTGTCTCTTCAGTCGCGGGCACGTCATGCTTGAGGGCGTCCCTGGTTTGGCCAAGACACTGATGATCAGTACGCTGGCTCGAACCCTGGACCTGTCGTTCAGCCGAATTCAGTTCACGCCAGACTTGATGCCGGCTGACGTGACCGGAACGGAAATCATCGAAGAGGACCGCAGCACCGGGCACCGCGATTTCCGGTTCATGGAGGGTCCGTTGTTCGCCAACGTGATTCTCGCGGATGAAATCAACCGAACACCCCCGAAAACCCAGGCCGCCCTGCTCGAGGCAATGCAGGAGCGGCAGGTCACGGTAGGACGGAATCGGCACGAACTACCCGACCCGTTTTTTGTACTCGCGACACAAAACCCGATCGAGCAGGAAGGAACCTATCCACTGCCCGAAGCTCAGCAAGACCGGTTTATGTTCAAGGTCTACGTCGAGTACCCGAGTTTCGATGAGGAGTTTGAGGTCGCACGTCGAACGACCGGAACCCAATCGGCGGAACCTCAACCGGTTTTGGGTGCGGAAGAGATCATGCGACTGCAGCAACTGGTTCGCCAGGTACCTGTGAGTGACCACGTCGTGCGATACGCACTTTCGATGGTCCGCCAAACTCGCGTTGGAAACGACGGGGTACCTGATTTTGTAGATGATTTGGTCGGCTGGGGTGCCGGTCCGCGAGCGGTGCAGTTTTTAATCCTCGGCGGAAAAGCGCGTGCATTGCTGCAAGGTCGCTTCCACGTTCAGGTCGAAGACATCCAGGCACTTGCCAAACCAGTGTTGCGGCATCGCATGGTGGTCAACTTCGCGGCGGAAAGCGAAGGCGTGACCAGCGACGAAGTGATTGACCGCATTATCGCCGCCACGCCGACAACGGAAGATGAGCTTTCACGCGATGCCCGATTCCAAAAGATATTTGCGTCCTGAGGTCACGACGCGGATTCGTCGTTTGGAATTAACGGCACGCCGCGTCGTAGAAGGCTTCTTATCGGGAATGCATCGCAGTCCATATTTTGGGCAGTCGATTGAATTCCTGCAGCATCGGCAGTACTTTCCAGGCGATGAAATTCGACACATCGACTGGAAGGTGTACGCGCGCCAGGACCGCTTGCACATCAAGCAGTATGAGGAAGAAACGAACCTCCGATTGACTCTGATGGTCGATCGGAGCGGCAGTATGGCCTACGGAGACGGAGAGTCGAACAAGTTCGATTATTCAGCTTCGATCGCCGCGTCACTCGCCTACCTCGCCCTTCGCCAGAAAGATGCCACCGGACTGTTCACCTTTGACACCGATGTCGGGGCGGCGGTACCTGCTAAGAGCAGCCAAATTCAACTTAGCCGGATTTTGTCCGTGCTCGATTCGGTTGGCGCCGATGGTCGTACAGATTTACCTCGGGTCGCCAAGCAGATCGCCCAGGCGATTCCGAAACGCGGCCTGGTGGTGATCGTCTCAGATTTACTGAGCGTCGATCAACTCGCCAAAGGTTTGCGAGTCTTCCGACAGCGCGGCCATGATGTGGCGCTGATCCATGTGCTGCACGACGATGAAATGGACTTCACATTCAATGGCGCGACCCGCTTCGAAGGTTTAGAAACGGATGAGTTTCTAAATTGCAACCCACGTGCATTGCGTGAGGGTTACCTCGAAGAATTGAACCGTTTTCTCGATCAAACACGAAAAACATGTGGTCGACTATCAATCGACTACATGCAAGTTCGAACCAGCGAACCGCTCGATGCGGTTCTAGCCAAGTTCTTGGCCACGCGCCAGTCACTCCCCAACCTCAAGACGTGAGCCGCACGGTCCTTTGTTTTTGTTTCCCGCACTGACGATCGGGTTCTTGTTTGTCGGCGTACCACTGCTGGTGCACCTGATTAACATGCTGCGCCACCGGCGGCAGCGATGGGCCGCTATGGACTTTCTGGTAGCGAGTTACCGCAAGCAGAAAAAATGGATTCGATTACGCCAACTACTGTTGCTGCTTTCCCGCTTGGCGGTGGCTGCACTTTTGATCGCGCTGCTCTGCGGATGGACCGGGGGCAGCCAAGTGCTCAGTGTGTTCGGCGGCCAAACCACTCACCACTTGGTGATTCTTGACGACAGCTACTCGATGGGCGACGAAAGCCTGGCTGGAGCCAATGTCAGCCTGATGGGGACCGATGGCGAGGGTGGATCTGGCCTCACCGCATACGATCGATCGCTGCGAGCACTGCAAGATTTGACCCGTCGTTTGGCAAGTAGCGATGGCAATCACCAGCTCACCGTGATGCGGGCGAGTCGTGCCGCGATGGCCGTGCGAGGCGGCAGTGAATCAGGCGATGCCGCGGCAGATTTGTCAGCCCAGACAATTATGACCGATGCCAGTTTGATCAACCGACTGATGTCGACGACGGCATCACCCATCCGAACGGATTTGGTTCCGGCATTGGATTTGGCGACCGAACTGATCAACACCACTCCCGCCGATTCCAAGTTCTTTTATATCGCCAGTGATTTTAGAGAACGTGATTGGGGTGCTGCCGAACGGATTGCTCAATCACTCCGCTCCCTCTCGGATGATGTCTCGATCCGATTGATTGATTGCGCAGCCCAACCTGCTCCCAATTTGGCAATTACCGACTTATCGCCGGCTGCCGATGTTTGGGTCGCAGGGGTTCCGGTCGTCGTCAGCGTGACGGTAAAAAACTACGGCATCAGCGAAGCGAAGAACATCCCTCTGACCAGTCGCATCATTACGTACGGTGACGACTTGCAGATTGCTGATCCCACCCTGGCGGTCAGCGGATCGATCGAAACGATGCCCTCGATGGTGATCGAGTCGTTACCCGCAGGCGGCGAGATCACCAAGACGTTTCAAGTTTTCATTTCGCAGCAAGGCACTCATGCAGTCGAAGTCTCACTGCCCGATGACGCACTGCCGATCGACAACCTCGCCACGTGCACGCTCCCTCTTTCAGATGCTGAAAAAGTACTCGTGATCGATGGAGACGTGGACCAAAGAGGTGCCTACCACGTCACTGCCGTCCTGAATCCTGGCAGTCAGGTCCGGATCGGAGCCATTCCAGAAGTTCAGCCACCCTCATTTCTAAGATCGGCAACCTTGGAAATGTTGACGCCTTACCGAGCGATCTATTTAGTCGATGTTCCGGAGATCGGCGAGAATGCCGCTGACGCGTTGCACCAGTACGTTAAACGAGGTGGAGGCGTCGCGTGGTTCTTAGGACAAAAAGTACAACGTGATCGGTACAACGCAACGCTGTTGGGGGAAGATCGCTATCTGCTCCCAGCGGCTTTGTCAGATCCATCAGATGTTCCACCGCCATCCGAGGATACGACTTCGGATGTCAAATTTGGAGACATCTCGGGGTTACTCGGTCCACTCGAATCGAGCGGCGACGGTATTTTTTCACTCGTCGGAGTTTCGCGGACCTGGGAATTGGAACCAAAGCTACTGGGTGAAGAGGAATCAGCCGAACAACCTCGAGTACGCGACGTCTTGCAGCGACGTGATGGCAAGCCAATGGTCACACTACATGAGGTAGGCCAAGGACGAGTCATCACTGTGTTGACTGGACTGGATGGGCAGTGGACAAATTGGCCTGGCGATCCAACTTTTGTGGTTTTCTTGCTGCAAAGCAACGCGATGCTCTGGAGTGGCGCTGCACCTCCGACCAGACGATTCATTGACGAGCCAATGATCCGGTTACTGCCCACCGATCAGTACCTTTCGCAACTTTCCTACCTGCCGGCAACGCAAGAACCGCCGCGCATCCCGGTTGAGATGGATGCCGAACGAACTGAGGCGGAGACCGCTGGCGATTCAGCTTTTTACGAAGCCATCATCGATCCGAACGAATTGGTCATTTCGGGACAGGAAAACGTGGATGCGATGTTGCGACCTGGTATCTCGGAATGGGCGCTGACGCGAAGTGACGGCAGTGGCCAAGTGGTCCCGGTTTCGTCAGTGATCCGCGCTGGGGAAGGCGATTTGCGTCGGGCCGACCCAGCCTCAATTGCTCAACAATTACAACCATTAGAGATTCGATTTGTCAGCAGCAGTATGTGGAGTGACGAGAATCGCGCGGCAGGCAGCTCGATGCTGACGCTTTTCTTGCTTGGCTTACTAGCACTCATTTTGGCTGCGGAACAAGCGTTGGCGTTTTGGGCCAGTTATCACTCGGGAGCGGGAGCCTCCGTGCCGGGACAGCGACCTATTTCGACCAGCGGTGGAGGGCAGTCATGAACCAAGCTTCCAACGCTGAACCGACCATCGTCGGAGATGTACAACAGATCGTTTACGAGTTCACCCGCGCCCAGACGCTCGAGGGGTGGTGGGTTTGGGCTCTGCTGGTCGCCAGCATGGCAGCACTCCTGTTTGCCTGCATCCGGTTTTACCGACGTGATGTATCGGAACTCTCAACGCCGATTCGAATTGTCCTGGTCGTGCTGCGGATCACATCCATTGTTGCTTTGGTCTTTTTCTTCTTCGATCTACAGAGACGGACCCAACGGTTAGTGACGCGTCCCAGCGAAATCGCCATCTTGGTAGATACGAGCCAAAGCATGTCCCTTCCGACCGGCATCACTGCCGGCATGCCAAGCCGAACCGAGAGAGCCGAACAGTTACTGGCAGATTCAGATTTGCTTGAAAAGCTTTCACAAGAGCATCGGGTTAACGTCTACGCATTCGGTGACGAAGCACAACCGCGGTTGATCGAGACGCGGGGCGGTCTGGTGAGCCAAGCCAAAGCGGCGGAGGATGACGAAGTAAAATCGCCGCGATCCGAGATCGCATTGTTTGGCGCGATCCTGGTAGGCATCGGCGTTCTACTTGCAATTTCTTCCTTGCTGATCGGAGTCGCAGGTCGTTCCGTGACGGCCGGTTGGTGTGTCGTGGGTTCCTTCGCAACGCTGCTGGTAGGAATCCTATTACTGGGCAGTATTTACAGTATCCGCAGTCAAAGCACACTGGTTGACTTACTAGGCATCAAACCCGCAAACCCTGGGCAACAACAAGGTGCCGAGACCGAAGCAGAGAAAGAGGATACCTCCGCCGAAGAGCCGACCCCAATCAAAGTAACCGACTGGGATCAAGAAATTGCCGCCGCCGCCATTCAAAGCCGAATCGGCGATGGAATCCGCAATGTGTTGGCCGATCATGACCCCGCGACATTGGCCGGGATCATTCTGATCAGCGACGGCCAAAGCAACGGTGGAAGTGACGCGAGCGTCGCTGTCGCCTCAGCAAAGCGAAGCGATGTAGCGATCTATCCGATTGGATTAGGAAGCAGTGATGCTCCCGTCAATGTTCGAATCGTTGATCTCGATGCGCCCCGCCGGGTTTATCCAGGTGACAAGTTTGCAGTGGCCGCTGTGCTTCAGGGGAGCGGTCCCAATCCGATCGAAGTAGAGGTCCAATTACTGGACGGTTTAGACGACCAGACTGACGATGAAACAAAACCTTCGGGGGACAAAATCGTGCCTCCTGGCGCGGTAATCGATTCCCAAAAAGTCAAAGTCAATAACGACGGTACTTTGACCGGTATTCGCTTTGAACTCGAGCCCGAGTCGGTCGGCCGTCGACGTTTGGCGGTGAGGGTCGTAGCACCAGAAGAAGATCGCAATGATGCGGACGATGTTCGGGATGCTCGCTACGAGGTTGTCTCTCGTAAGTTACGAGTCCTCGCGGTTGCGGGTGGACCGACTCGCGAATATCGATTTGTTCGAAACCTGTTGTTCCGTGATAACTCGATTGAACTCGATGCTTGGCTGCAAACTGGCCAACCCGGAATCAGCCAGGATGTAGATCGTGTTTTGCAGGAATTTCCCTCCACTGCGGAAGAACTTTTCCAATACGATGCGGTCATTCTTTTCGATCCGGATTGGACCGCAATGTCCGCGGAAAATCTTGACATGATCGACCGTTGGCTCACGCAACAGGCAGGCGGGATGATCCTGGTTGCGGGCCCTGTTTACCACCCTCAATGGTCTCGGCGACGCACCGACCCCAGGGTCAGTCGCATCGCGGGCTTTTTTCCCGTGAATGTTTCAACTCGTGGCCCTCTCCTGGCAGGCGGGAGACAAGGGGGTGAACTGCCGTGGCCTCTGAAATTTACCCCCGAAGCCCGCCGAGCAGAGTTCTTATGGATCGCCGAAGATCCGGAGGAAAGCTTTCGTGCATGGGAAGAGTTCGATGGTGTCTACGACTACGTGGACGTGAAGAGCGCAAAACCGGGTGCAAAGGTTTATGCCTACTTCTCCGACCCAACCGCAGAGATTGGTGGCTCGCTGCCGGTATTTTTAGCATCACAATTTTATGGCGCCGGGCGAGTTTTCTTCCAAGCAAGCGGCGAAATGTGGCGTTTGCGAGGTGAAAGCGACGCCTACTTCCAAAGTTACTACACCAAGTTGGTCCGCTGGGTCAGCGAGGGACGGTTGCTCCGAGACAGCAATCGCGGCATCTTGCTGGTTGATTCTTCGCGAGCGATGGTCGGTGACACCATTACCGTCCGGGCCGTGCTGACCGATGAACAATTCGAGCCGCTCGATCTGCCAGAAGTACCTGCCAAGCTGTTGGCCCCCGGTGGCCTGATCAAAGACATGAAGTTACTACCGCTCAAAGGCGAACCTAGAGCTGGAACCTACGGTGGACGTTTCGTCGTTCGCGAAGCTGGCAGCTACGAGATTCGCTTGACCCTTGGTGACGCGTTGGATGAACAAGTGCTGCGGCAAAGCGTGCAAGTGCGTCTGCCCACCGTTGAACTTGAGCGTCCGCGGCGCAATGACGAGGAACTCGAAAAGTTTGCCTCAAATACCGGCGGACAATACCTGGCCGTCACTCAGGAAACGACCGATGATGCCATCGTCGAACAGCTGACGACTCGAATCCGCCCGCAACCCCAGACGACAATCTTGCCGGGAACCCCCGACGAAGATTTCAATCGTCGGCGAAACGCTACTTTGATGTGGCTGATCGGAACAATGCTGACCATGGAGTGGGTGACCCGTCGCTTGAATCGGCTTGCTTAGACATAAGCGGCTTGTCTAGATCTGCAGTCGCTTGCCGGGCCGGAGAGCTCAGCCCATATTGTTTCACCGGTAATGGGCCGCGAACGGTCATCGTGGGCGACGAATTTTCGCCGCCTACGTCGAGAGGGCTTTCGAATACGCAATTGGGATGCAGTACTTCGCCTGCGCGAGTATTGGCACCAGCGCCTCGCCAAAACGGGAGAACCGCCGAGTTTTCTTGTTAAATGAAATTCCTGCGTGCTCTCTTTTGCTCACCTGCATTTTGGATAAGAACGCAATGACTAGCCATCGTTTCAGTTGAAAACGCGAATCGCGTGACCAAAACGCAAACCGTTCTAGATCCAAATTCGGGTTTGGAGGATAGTAGTGTGATGCCATCGCCGTCCTCGAAACTCCAAACTCAAACGACTAACTCACAATCGAAAGCGATCATGCTCGTTTTCGGCGTTGGGACGCTATTGTTGTTTTTGGTGCTTTCCTTTCTCGTTGGCGTACCGGTTCGAGACTCGCTGAAACAACAGGCATGCCACTCACTGCAGGCCACCCTTCGCGGTGACGTGATTCATTTGGAAAGCTGGATTGAGTCGCGCAAGTCGGATGTTCGTCAGTTCACCACGCGACATTTGGCGTCGATCCGTGAGACTCCCGAGGGAATTGCTGACGGGGCGAAGCCGTTCGTTCCGGACGATCTGGATCCACGCTACTTAGGCTGGGCATTGCTCGACAGTGACCGCCGGACTTTGAAAAGTAGCTTGCCAGAATTGCAAGGCCGGCAACTGCTTATCGTTGAATCCATCTGGAAACGTTTACCCGAGCGTGCACCGTTTGTGGTTTGGCCATTTCGCGTACCACTTTCAACCACCCAATCGAGTCAGAACAATGTGTTAATGGGAGTGATCGAGCCCCTTGTCGAGGGCGGAAAGCCTCTCGGTGGCGTCATGTTACTACTCGATCCAATCGCTGAATTCGAAGCCTGCTTTTCTGGCAGCAACGTTGGCGAAACAGCGGAATCAATTGCGTTTGGACCAGCTGCACAATTGATTTACAGCAGCCGTTACAAGCAGGATCACCAACACCGAGGTACGTTGCCTGCTACAGGTCAAGAACCGTTGGGAGTCACACTTCGAAAACGCGATGGAGCATTAACCACCATCGCCGATCAGGCGACACGTGGAGGTTCAGGAATCGCACGAGATGCTGTCGATGATTACCGGGGAAAATCAGTGTTCGCCGCGTGGCAATGGTTGCCTCAACACCAACTCGGATTGGCCGTAAAAATCGAGTCTGCGGAAGTGATGTCTGCATGGAAAAGGCTCTGTTGGTCTTGGTCCGCGTTTGTGATTTTGTTGGCGACTACCGTCGCCGGAGGCTACCGACGGCTCGGTCGGAAACAGTCGGTTGGCAAAAATAGAACTTGTATTCGACAACTGGGACAATACGAGTTGCAGCAAATGGTCGGCCAGGGAGGGA
>JARGNK010000024.1:0-16087 GCA_029213145.1 Rubripirellula sp.
CAACAGGATGGTCGCAGTCCGTACAAATTGACAAGATGGGCTGAATTTTGGCCCAAAGATACCGAACGATTCCTCTTTTTCCCATGCTTTTTGATCGTTATCGATCACGACCCAATAAGATTAAGATAGTGGCCGGTCCGATGTCCCCACCCGAAACGCTGCTCGGCTCGCATGCAACCTGATTTCATACTGCCGGATTTCCTCGAACCATCCAAACGGGATGGTGAGCTCGGCCGCATGGGCCCCTACCGAATCTTGGGTCAACTCGGTAAAGGCGGAATGGGTGAAGTTCTCCACGCCCGCGATGCGCGCCTAAATCGCGATGTGGCATTGAAATTCATGAACACAAAATATGCGTCGACGCTGGAAAGCCGGCGGCGTTTTGTGGAAGAAGCAAGATCCATGGCGGCAGTCCATCACGACAACGTCGCCACGATCTTTGAAGTCGGTGTGCATCAAAAAATGCCTTTCATCGCAATGGAATTGCTGAAGGGCAAACCGCTCAATGTTTTGATTAAAGAGAAAGAACGCTTTGATTACCGGGAGGTGATGCAAACAGCCAAGGAAGTATGCAAAGGCTTAGCAGCAGCTCACAAAAACGGCATTGTTCATCGCGATATCAAACCGGGCAATATTTGGATCGAAGTTCCTAGCGGGCGTGCCAAGATTCTCGACTTTGGCTTGGCGATCGCGAATGTCATACCAGACGGTTCGCCTCGTGGTGCGGCAGTCGGTAGTCCTGGCTACCTCGCTCCAGAGCAGGCAAGAAACGATCCGGTCGATGACCGAACAGATCTCTACAGCTTGGGTGTTGTGCTTTATCAGATGTGCTCTGGTCGATTGCCGATCCGTGCTGAAACCGTCACCGAACAGATGATTGCCAACATCTGCTTGATCCCGCGACCGCTAAAGGAACGCAGCCCCGATACACCAACGCCGGTCTGCGAATTGATTGACCGCTTACTGGATAAGGAACCACGCAACCGCCCCAGTTCGGCTGAAGAATTGCATCTCTTGATCGGGAAAGCAATGGAGACATCCGAGTCGGAAAATAAGATTTCGCTGCAGATCGTGACCGAGACGAAAGAGAGCAAACCAGCAACCCAACCATCACCAATCGACCACCAAAGCAAGAACCCCAGCGACAAGGTGAAAGGCAAGCCGAAGTGGGTTATACCCTCGATTGCCGGAGCAGTCTTGGCTTGTCTCCTGATAGTGTGGTCGTTAGTACCCGAGAGTCGTAAAGCAGCAACGCCAGCCCCTCAGTCCTCAGATTCGTCCCCGCCAAGTCAGAAAGTCAATTCCGAATCATTGAGACCACTTGCGATCTCACAGTCAACAGGAACCGATACTGTCATCACGGGCGATGCAGCTCGCTTCAAATTGCGGATTGAAAATCGCGCGGTCGGCCCACAAAGTGATCCACGCATCCTCAATCGAGACTTTCGAGTTGCCGCAGAAATCGTGACGATGCTTCGCCCCGTTGGAAAAACTCAAAAACAACGTCCAACCTTTCCGAAAAAACTCTCACCACGACAACTCCCATCCGCTGGACAAACAGAAGAACTGGACATTCAGTTCCTGACCACTGGTATTCTCCCCGGCAAGTTCGATGTGCTATTCGAACTGCAGTCTCCTGATGGCACGACGATCAGCCAGAGCACCTCCCAACTAACCGTTCAAGAGAACCTAGGCGACAGCGAGTTGCTTGGATTCGAACGCCTGAGAACCCACGCTGGAAACGGCGCCGACACCTTCGTCAAAACCGACTCGCAGCAAGATGTTGGCGGATCAAAATCTTTGCAACTCATCCGAAAAGCGGGTGATCAACAATCGCATGTCTACCTACGTTTCGATCTGTCAAAATCCAAAGTCAACCGAGAACAAGTAGATCGTGCCGTATTGCTTCTAACTACGCAGGGAGGCGGATTTGTTGGGGTCGGCGAAGTACTGGCTTATGGGATTGTCGATGGATTGGATGACAATTGGGTGGAGACCAAGCAGGGCCACCTAACGTGGGACCAATCACCTTGTCGATCAGGAGTCGGTGGCCAGAAATTCCTTGGCAACTGCCGCCTGGATAATCGCGGTGACCGATGGAAAGACAAAGCAGACGCAGTCCGATTGTTCGGCCCGGGACTCGACGACTTTATCCGCACCGCACCGAGCGACCAAATCACGATCATGCTGGTTCGGGAAAATCAGGCCGAAAAACCAACTCTCTTCAAATCACGAGAGGGCAAACCGTCACAAGCACCCGCTCTCGCTCTGCGTCGCGTTCCCCAGTAAACCTCGGACCCGGACAGTCTCCCAACCTGTGTCTCACAAATCAGGGTCCCCCAGCCCCATTTTACTCAGCCCCATTTTACTGGCATGGATACGAGGTTGCTTCCAAATGATGGTTAATGCTGTAATCCAGACTCCCGGGTGTTGGGGCTGAGCATCAGAACGCGGCCTCACGCCCGCTCAAAAAATGGCCAACGCGAGAATCGCTGCTGCCCTTTGTCACGACAAGTGAATACCCAGGCTACATCCGCCTGTTTACTCGCTAAACTGTTGGAATGTCGAACGCGCCGCTTGACGATTCTGGGCGAACCCTGGTTAACCTGGTCCGCACCACTCATCCCTGGACCGCAGCAGATAACGCTGCCGGTTTTGTGTTGCGATACCTTGCGCCAATGAGACGCATCCTGATCCAGTCACTCGGATCACCGGCGGAAGCTGATGAAGCATTGAGAAAACTCTTATCGCATTTGGTGACCGCCGGCTTTGGCAAGCACCGGCGTGGAAGATTGCGTGATTTCCTGATCAAGGGAATTCGGTCGGCCGCCATGAATCGGATCTCGGCGATGCCCGGTGCCGATGCCGGTGCCGGTGCCCAACAAACCAGCCTGGACGAATTAACTTCCGACTCCAAGATATGGCTCGCCTATTGGCGAGAAGGTCTACTGGAACGGGCTTGGCGGTCACTTGAGCGTCAAGAACATGCGACACCAGAAATGCCTTTTTATTCGGTCTTGCATTGTGCCACCGCGAAACCTCAATCCACGCCGGCCATGCTTGTGGTTCAGATCGCATCGGAATTCAACTTGACCCTGGACGAGCAGGCTGTTCAATCGACCCTGATCACCGCTCGCGGACTATTTGCGCAAGTCCTCGCCGACGAGGTAGCCGAAACGCTTGAAGCCCCAAGCGAGGACGATGTCAAGGAAGAAATCGCTATCCTTGGATTGGGCAAAGCATTCAGCGGCATCACGGTAGCCTCCAACGAATAACGAAGAGAAATTGTCGCACCCTCTACCTTGGCCACCAAGGCACTGGAAAACCACCAGTTCCCAAGCGACAATAAGGGGGTCGGTGGTTGCAGCCCTGCGTGGGGACTGACAGCACGACATCGCTAATCTGAATATCAGTTAGCTCGAAAGCGATCCCACCTCCGCCGGATGGTGATCCCACCATAGATCGCTCTCCGCAAATGCACGTGATTGATGGAGCCAGAGAAAGATGCAACTTAGGTTGACGCGATCATCATTGATTTTGGCGGTCAGTTGCCTGCTGACCGCGATAGGGCTTGCTCAAGAACCTGATACCGCCCCACCGGCCGAGGAAACCACTTCACCACTGGGCGCGGACGGAAAGCTGGTTCAATTCGAACGAGACATCGTGCCGATCATGACGCGGTATTGCCTGGAATGTCATGGCCCGGAAGACGCGAAAAATGATTTTCGAGTCGATGACCGCGAAATCTTCATGGACTATATCGAACCGGAAGACGCTGATAGCAGCACTCTTTATGTCGATTACCTTACCATCGATGACGTTGACTGGTTGATGCCCCCAACGACGCATGGCGGCCCACTGTCTGCGTCTGATTTGGCATTGGTGCGCGTCTGGATAAATGAAGGGGCAGATTGGCCAGAGGATTACGAGTTCACGAAGGATTCAACCGAAGTGGAGCAGGCGGAAAAGGCCCCTGTGGCAGCTGGCCCACGACCGATAGCCGAAAGGGTCTGGCAAGCCCAGGGCTTTCTCCATCCGGCGACCGTCCACTTCCCGATTGCCTTATTTCTGCTTGGTGGTGGCTTTGTCGTCTTGGGGTGGATTTGGCCCTCAGTCGGCACGCAGATCCCACTTGCCTGCCTACTGCTTGGTGCCTTGACCTGCCTAGCATCCAGCGCAATGGGCTGGTCGTTTGCTCCAGAGCGTGGATATGGGTTCAGCTGGGATCTTTTTGATTGGGACCGGGAGGTAGATGTGCACCGCTGGAGCGGGTTGATTGTGACGCTCGTTTCAGTTGTCTTGGCGGGTGTCGCCCTGATGTCACTCTGGAAGGGGAGTGAACGACTGACCAAGGTTTGGAAGGTTGGCCTGCTCGCTTGTGCCGGCATGGTTGGTGCCGTGGGGCATCAAGGGGGAGAACTTAGCTATGGCAAAGATTTCTATCCGCGAGCTTGGCGAATTTTGACAGACACGGTTGAAACCCCTGAAACCCCACCAGTCGAAACGCAGGACGAGTAGCAACAAACGCTTCCTGGTTGAAACCTCATGTGGGGTGTGGTTGTACGAGAACCGTCTGTCGCCGAGGATGCGATGAGCAAGCTTGAGCCCCCATTGCATATTGATCGTGAACGCAAAGCCAAAACAAAAAACCGCTACTCCACAGAATTTACCTACCGATCGATTCATCAATCGTGAATTGAGCTGGCTGGAATTCAATCAACGCGTCCTGGAACAGGCTGCTGATACCTCGCTGCCGCTGCTGGAACGCGCTAAATTCCTGGCGATCACCAGCTCGAACTTGGATGAGTTCATGATGGTTCGCGTCGGCAGCCTGAAAATGCAGTATGCGCGGAATGCGCTGGTTCGTGATCCCTCAGGCAGGACGGTATCGGAACAACTGCAAGCTGTATCAGCCCGTTGCCAAGAAATCACAGAACGCCAATATCAACTCTTGAACGAATCGATTGCTCCGCTGCTGGACGAAGCGGAGATTCAGCATATCGACCTCAATCATTGCAGCGATCGCTGCTCACAAGCGGCCGAACGACGTTTTTTAAATGACGTCTTTGCGGTCGTTTCACCCCAGGTCATTGTCCCTGAGCGGCCATTCCCGCTCTTGCAAGGTTTGGGAATCCACCTGTGCGTTCGTTTGGCTCGAGAAACGCCAACGGAGGCGGCAGGGCAGGGGAGTGAGCAACAGCAATCTCCCGAGTGGGATTTTGCCGTCATCCCATTGGGACGTACCGTACCACGGTTGCTACCGATGCCAACTGATCGTGGACATGCCTATGTGCTACTTGAGGAGTTGATCGCCCACTTTGTCGAAGATTATTTTCCCGGTCGGCAAGTTCTGGAGTGCATCGCATTTCGGATCACACGCAATGCCGATGTCGAATTGCGAGAAGATTCAGCCGCAGACCTAATGGTAGGCATGGAAGAGGTCTTGGAAAGTCGCCGCCAATCACGACCGATCCGACTGGAGTACAGCGACGGTGCAAGTGACGCCATGCTCGCGTTTCTATCGGAAAAGATGGGACTGCACTCCCAAGATCTGTTCGCCTTCAATGGACCACTCGACCTGACCTACTTGTTCACACTTCATGGACTTGAAGGATTTGATCAACTACGTGATGAGCCTTGGCAACCCCAGAGCGTCTCGGAAATCGATCCATCAGAGTCGATGTTCTCCACCATTGCGGCACGAGATCTTCTAATCGTGCACCCATACGAGCAATTCGACCCCGTGGTGCGTTTGATTGAGGAGGCCGCCGTCGATCCAGATGTCTTGGCGATCAAACAAGTGCTATATCGCACCAGTAGAAATAGCCCCATCGTTGCCGCGTTAATGCGAGCGGCCAAGTATGGAAAATACGTCTCCGTCATTGTCGAATTGAAGGCTCGCTTTGACGAAGCAAGAAATATCGAATGGGCTCGCGAGATGGAACACGCGGGAGTGCAAGTGATTTATGGTCTACGCGGTCTGAAAACACACGCGAAGGTCTGCATCATTGTGCGACGGGAATCACAAGGCATCGTGCGCTATATGCACTTCGGAACCGGTAATTACAACGAGGTCACCGCCAATCTTTACAGCGATGTTTCCCTTTTGACCTGTAACGATCAATTAGGCAGCGATGCGACTGCTTTTTTCAACGGTGTCACAGGCGCCAGTCAGCCACTCAAATTGCAACACTTGGCAGCGGCGCCAAATTCACTAAGACCGCGAATCCTTGATCTGATTGATGCGGAAACCCGTCGTGCTCGCGAAGGCCAAAAAGGCGAAATCATCGCCAAGCTCAATGCTTTAGTTGATACCGAAGTGATCGATGCGCTTTACCGGGCCAGCCAGGCGGGCGTCAAGATTTTACTCAATGTCCGCGGTGTCTGTTGCCTGAAACCAGGTGTCAAAGGGCTGAGCGAATCGATTCGAGTTGTGTCCATCGTTGATCGTTTTTTAGAACATGCCCGGATCATTCAATTCCGTCATGGTGGCGATCACCAACTGTTCATTAGCAGCGCAGACTGGATGCCCCGCAACTTGGATCGTCGCGTCGAACTACTCGTCCCGGTGGATGATAAGGATTGTCGCCGCAAGCTGAGTGACACACTCAATATCTATTTCCAAGACAACACAAATGCTTGGCAAATGCAAACAGACGGTACGTACAAACGGAAGGCTCAGAAACAGACGGCACTACGTTCTCAGCAGACGCTCTACGACCGAACCTGCGAAGTGACAAGGGCAAGTAAAGAGCGCGGCCGAAGCTTCGAGCCTCATCGACCGAAAGCAGATCAATAAAGTCGCGCGGGCCTAACATGAGGGAACCCGCTGCCGCACGGGGCCGCAAACGCTGACCTCACTAAACATCACCCGCGTAAGATTCATAAAAAAAAGCCAGACACCAATCATCCGCTTCTCAAATCCCCGCCTGATAACACACTGCGACATCGCCCCAGTTACAAGATGTCACCTGTTACAAGATGTCACCGGGCCGGTACTTCGCTGCATCGCCATATCGAGCAGTGATATCCTCGATTTTTGCAACCACACAGCGTACCTGCGCCGGCGCATTTCCGATGAATTGATCGGGATCCCCGATGGCAGCCTTCAATGCTTTTTGATTCAGTGGAATTCGCTCGTCAGCAGCGATTCGATCAATCAAATCATTTTGCTCCGATCCGGACTCACGCATCGCCAGCGCAGTTGCCACGGCATGCTCTTTGATCACTTCATGCGCTGTTTCCCTTCCCACCCCTGCCTTAATCGAGGCAACCAGAATCTTCGTAGTCGCTAAGAACGGAAGGTAACGCCGCAATTCCCGGTCGATGATCGCTGGATAAGCACCGTAGTCCTCGAGAACTGTCAAGAAAGTTTCTAACTGACCATCGATTGCCAAAAAGGCATCCGGAATCGCAACTCGCCGCACCACACTGCAACTGACATCACCCTCGTTCCACTGGTCCCCCAGCAAACCGCCTACCATCGATAGGTATCCCCTCATGATTACGCCAAATCCATTAATCCGCTCCGCTGACCTCGCATTCATTTTGTGAGGCATCGCCGATGATCCAACTTGGCCTGGCCGAAAACCTTCTGTGGCAAGTTCCGCGCCGGCCATCAGTCGTAGCGTGCGAGCAAAGTTAGCAGGACCCGATGAAAGCTGCGTAAGTGTAGAAACAACCTGGAAATCGAACGAACGCGGATAAACCTGACCAACGGAATCAAGCACCGTCTGGAATCCCAAATGCCCAGCAACACGCTGGTCAAACTCATCTAACCTAGAAACATCCCCCTGAAACAGATCCAGCATGTCTTGCTGGGTTCCAACCGGCCCCTTGATCCCGCGGAGGGGAAGTTTCTCAATCAGCGACTCTAAACTCTCAAAAGCGACCAGAATTTCTTCGGCAACATTTGCAAAACGCTTACCGACAGTTGTAATCTGCGCCGGAACGTTATGGCTGCGACCGGCAATCGACAAATCGCAGTAATCCGCGGCACGTTGACCTAGTAACGACAATACCGCGACCGCATGATCCCGCACAATTTCCAGCGCAGTCCGGATTTGCAACTGCTCCACGTTCTCTGTCAGGTCACGAGAGGTCATTCCCTTGTGGATCTGCTCGTATCCGGCCAAAGCATTGAATTCCTCAATCCTCGCCTTTACATCGTGACGGGTGACACGCTCACGGGCATCGATGGAAGAAAGGTCAACCTGACTTTGAACCGATCGATACGCATCCAGTGCCTCATCGGGCACTTCGACACCCAAATCCCGCTGTGTCTCCAGCACGGCGATCCAAAATTCTCTCTCCAGCTGCACTTTCGCGACCGGAGACCAAATCTCGGCCATGCTGGAACTGGCGTAGCGACTGGCGAGCACATTAGGAAGTTCAGCAGGCAAGATCGCCTCCAGGAATGAGAAATCGCTGTAAATCGCGGCGAAATGGGTAGTCAAGCGACAGCCGACACGTTTAGGCTGTCAATAATTCGGGCAGGGCCACCGGTCACTACCATCTGAAAAGCCAATCAAATCCCTCTGTCGGGATTCCCAAGACGGTGTTTCAGGGCTAAATCGAGTTCGATAACATACTGGTTGTCCGTTTGGCCGCAAATCCGTTGAGTTCGCAGTTCTAGTAATCACGGCTTCTTCAAGCACCGGAAATTGAATGATCCATTCTTGTTGCCAGTACCCAAGCGATTTTTTCACTGGAAAGCGGATTCAACACAATTTATCGGTCGTTGTGAGCTTGCTGGTCGCTAGCTGGGCCTGCCTCTCACTTCCCAACTCATCAGCCTGGGGTCAGGGTCGAGAAGCCGAAAAATTTGTTCGAGCGACCGAATTGCTGCCCGAATCAACCGCTGGCCTGATTCGAATCCCAAATTTCCCAAAATTCCAAAAAGCTTGGAAGCAAACGAGCGTTGGGCGGTTGGTAGACGATCCATCGATGCAACCGTTCATAGAAGCCCAACGAGAACGGGTCGAAAAGTCGATGCAATCGCTCGACAATAAGATTGGTATTCGCCCGGAGGATCTTGCAGACATTGCTGCCGGTGAGGTGGTGATCGCCTGGTTGCCATTCGAGAACGACAAACGCCGCCCTTTTACCATTTGCCTAATCGCAGACGTGAGAAATCGGCGAATTAAAGCGGAAGCCGTTCTAGAAACAATTGATAAAGATCTGAAAGCCGCGGGCTGGAATCGCAAGGACGTTGAGCACCGCGAACAGACCATTCGCATGTACGACACTCAACCGAAGCCTGGACAATTGAAGATTGAACAGATCGCAATTGTGCTCAGCGAAGAACGGATCATCGCAACCGACCGAGACACCGTCGCGTTCGGTTTGCTGGACTCGCTTGCGGGCGAAGCAGACAGCAAGCCCATTGAACAGTCCGATGAATTTGCTGCAGTCTTGCGACGCTCCAGCGAAGCAATCAAACAACCTATCCTGAATGGCGGGGCGACGGTTGCCTTGGAATGGTTCGCAAGACCATTTGAAATGGGCCGAGTTTTAAGAAAAGCATTCCAAGTTGATCGTGGTAACCAAGTCGATGTCATCAAACTGCTAGAAAACCAGGGCTTTGACGTCATTCGGGGAGTCGGCGGCGTGGTCGCACTGAATGGCAAAAAATATGATCTGATCCATCGTGGATTTGTCCTTGCTGATCAAAGCAAAATCGAAAAAGCTGCTCGGATGCTGCAGTTTGCCAACGATACTCTCAACAAGATTCCCGTTTGGGTACCCGGTCAAGTTGCCTCGTTCAATCGACTGAACCTAAAAATCGAGGATGCGTTTTGGGCAGCCGAGTCACTTGTTAACGATGCTTTTGGCGACGAGATTTTCCAGGACATCATCAATGGAATTCGCGACGATGAAGATGGGCCTCAAATCGACATTGCAAAAAATGTCCTACCGAACTTGGACGACCAGATCATTGTACTAACGGATAACGTGGAACCGGCTGACATCCAATCCGAACGCATGCTGATGGCTCTACGTGTGAAGGACGGTAAGGCGATCGAAAGGGCGATTCGCAAAGCAATGGAAGTCGAACCGGATGCGACCAAGCTGGACACTCTGCCAGGGATTGAGATTTGGCAAGTCCAAAAGACGGAAGATGCCGACGACTTCGATGAAGACTTATTCGGAGATCTCGACTTGGACTTCGGCGAAGAAACAGTAGAGGAGACACCGCCGCTGTTGGAACATTGGGCGATTGCTTTGGTGCCTGCCGGCCCTAGCTCCGAAACCCCTTACCTCATGTTCTCCAGTCATCCGGAATTTCTGATCGAGTCGGCCAACCGAATCACCAAGGAACCTTCGACTGATCGACTTGAGCAATCGGCTGAAGTGATCGCTGTTCAATCAGCGATGAAAGACCTCGGCGCCAACAATCCGGCCTTCGACCGAATCGTACGCACGAAAATGTCACTCCGCATCAAGTATCAATTACTTCGTCAGGGTCAACTGAAAGAGAGCGACACGATCTTAGGTTCTTTTTATCGTCGCATCTTTGAAAACCAGGACGCAGACCAAAAGCTAGAACTCAACACCGCTAAACTGCCGCCACTTCGTGAAATTCAAGAATTCCTGCCCAACGGCGGTGGTTTTTTTGAAACAACCGAGAATGGCTGGGATTTCAGCGCATTTATTTTGAAATAGGTTTTCAATCGAGTTGCAGACAAGCTCGCAATTCTTCACGAACAACCTTCAAAACCCGTTCCTGGACATCCTCTAATGGTCCTTCTTGGAACGCGCCTGCGGCCGCTTTATGACCACCGCCGCCGAATTGCTGTGCAACCTTATTGCAATCAAGCTCGCATCGACTCCGAAAGCTCAGCTTGTATCCCCCACGAATCTGCCCGACAAAAATCACGGCGGCCTGCGTTCCCTCCACCGCGAGCGTCAAATTGATCGCGTCCTCAGTATCGCTGGGGAGGGCACCCATTGCTTCAAAATCTTCCTTCCTGGCATAGGTGTGGACCAGAGCCCCTTCCAGTTCACACGTCGTCCGCGAAAGCACCAAGCCTCGAAGCTTCAATCGCCCCAACGTGTCACGCTCATATAGATCCCCATAGACCTCACTGGGGACGACCCCCGCGTCCACCAATCGAGCGATTACTCGATAGGTGTCAGCTGTAACGCTGCCAAAGCGAAACCACCCCGTATCGGTGGCAATCGCAGCGAATAGCGGTACCGCTGACTGTCGGGTCAATGGAACGCCCAACGCATCTGCGGCCTGAACGACCAAGTGCCCAGTCGCCTCGGCTTGGTAATCCTTATACATCGTTGCACCCAGATCGTCCTCACCAACGTGATGATCGACCACGATTTTGTCCGCCCGCGACGAACGAATCACGTCCCCCATATCACCCAACTGCGCCCAGGCACTGGTGTCGAGAACCATGATGCAATCGGCGGATATGTCTTCAGCCTGCACGTCATCATCGAGCACTTCGATATTGCCAGCAGGATCTAAAAACTGAAGCGCTGGCGGAGTGCGATGAGCATTGATGATGCGTACTTGCTTCCCCACGCTGCGCAAAACCTCTGCCATCCCCAGTTCGCTCCCCAATGCATCGCAATCGGGTCGGATGTGACTAACCAGCACAAACGAATTGTAATAGCTGATTTGATCGACAAATGCTTTCCATTGAACGCCCATGTAGATTCCTGATCGTTGGCGGGGCAGCGGCGAGATGATTCAAACGCCATTCCAAAGTGACTTCATGATAGTAGCGTGATCGGAACCGCCCGAAATTCCGCGTCAATCCCAACGTCCGACCCATCTTTCAATTTGATTCTCAATCCGAGGAATCTGGGCGAACCGGTAAATCCAAACGACTTAGCCGGTTTGTTAAGCGGTCTCGAACCAAGCCGACATCCTGCCTTAATTGCTCGATCAGAATTTCAGCAGAATCAAAGCGGGCAATGTCACGTAGCTTGAACATGAAGTCAACCGTCAACTCCTCACCGTACAAATCGCCCTCAAAGTCGAGCAGATGAATTTCAACCTTGCTCGATCCAGATGGTTCGAATGTCGGATTCGGCCCAATGTGAATCGCTGCGTCAAAAATCTGCCCCCCTGACGCGGCGACGCCACCATAAACACCGGGCGCCGGCACGACGACATCGATTTGGTCCAAATTGGCGGTTGGGAACCCAATGTTGCGGCCGCGTTGGTCACCTTGAACCACTATCCCTCGGATTCGATGGGGGCCTTCCAACAAGTCCGCCGCTTCTTCGACTCGGCCATCATTCAATAGACCTCGGATTCGCGTGCTGCTTATCATTTGCCCTTCAGCCTGACTGGCATCGACAATCCGCAGGCGAAGATTTTGCTCGTGACACAAAACTTCCAGACGCTTGACATCTCCGCCACGATCACGTCCAAAGAAAAAGTTCGGACCTTCAACCATCGCCCTGGCCGCCAAACGTTCGACCACCAGCGAATCAAAGAACTGATCGGCAGTCATCCGCAGGAACTCCCAAGTCGTCTCACAAACAACGAGGCAGTCAATTCCCAGCGACTCCATTTTCTCAGCTCGCCGCTCAATCCAACTCAATCGCTGGGGTGCCGCCTCGGGCCGCAGAATCGAGGCCGGGTGAGGATCTAAAATGACCGCCACAGCGGGGCCCCCGAGCTGATCCGCCAGCGTTTTCACCTCACGTAATAAGGTCGCATGACCCCGATGAACACCGTCGAAGTTCCCGATCGTAATCACCCCGTTACGAGCGGCCGCATAGGCGTCGTGGGAGCTTTCCGAGACGGCCGGGTCCAATCCAGCTTCTAGTCGCTCTGCGATATTCCGAAGCGAGACAATATCGGTCACAGGTTTCCGATCGGCGGAGAAGGGCAGGGGAGAACGAGTGTAATCAGCTGGAACGGGCTGACGAGTGTTTAATCGAGAGACGATAATCGCTGAATCAATCGCGGTCAAAGACGGGATTCGAACATCGATGCTCGTTTCGAGCAGGTTCACGAGTAAAGAACGGCAAAAGTAGGTTACCGAATTGCAGACCGAGCACGAGCAAATATCGTCAACGCAATCCCCTGATTATGTCCACACTTCCGCCAAAAGGGGATCCCCAGGCGAATTGGCTAGGGTGCGCAAACCCTGACTGTTGCCTTGGGATGGCGGGAAGGCAGCGAATTAGGAAGCGATCGAAAACTGACGAGCAGAGAAACAACATGGGTTACCAGAACCGAGAATGACTCGCTCCAATCCTTCACTAGCAACCGGCAAGCCGATTAAAAAAAGAAATTGGCTCTATTTGCTCGATTACGACTCGTAAACAGACATCATAGCTTGCGGTATGAAATCCAGAATTTCGCATGATGTCATGCCAATCTGACCATAGTTCGCCGCCGCTAAATCTCCCGCTAAACCATGAACCCACACACCAAGTCGAGCAGCATCCCAAGGGGATAATTGCTGGGCCAGCAAAGCCGTGATCACTCCCGTTAACACGTCACCACTGCCCGCCGTTGCCATGCCAGGATTTCCTGTCTGATTCGTCCAAACCCCACCAGAGTGCACGACACGCGTGGGGCCGCCTTTCACAACGATGACGATATCTGTTTTCCGCGATAACACCTCAGCAGCTTCCAACTGTCCGTCTCTATCACTGGCCGGCACTCCACTCAGCCGTTCCCATTCACCTGAATGTGGTGTCAGAACGAGTGGGCCACCAAGATCACCCCATTTGTTCTCGAGCGTCGCGGCGTCCATGCCTGTAGCACCGAAATCACTCAATGCTGCCAAGCAATTCAAACCATCAGCATCCAAAACCCTCGGGATCGATCGCGTTTCCAACAAACGCTCTACCATGCGAATCGAACCAGATCCAGTCGTCATGCCAGGTCCACAGCCAATCGCCGAGACACCAGAAAAACGTTTGACCAGTTGCGAAACAGCTTGATCGGAAAACGCCCCATCTTGAGTATCTTCCACAGCCAGGGTCATGATCGCCGGATGAAACGCGGCGACAGTTTCCAAACACCGATCTGGGACAGCTGCAGTCACCAACCCAGCACCTGTTCGCAGGGCGGCTAATGCAGACATTGCAATCGCCCCGCTCATGCCACGTGACGCTCCGATCATCAAGACGCGACCGAAGCTGCCCTTGTGGGAATCCCTCCGGCGAGACGGTAGACGCAAAGGAGGATGGCTACTCATTGCTCAGCCTCGATTTCAAAGATCAGCCTGAATTTCATCGGTCCATTCTGGATTGGGATTCGTTCAGTTGGCTCGCAACCATGCCCGCCAAATAGCCTCCTTTAAACCCGGCATCGATATTCACCACCGCGATGCTGGCAACGCAGGCACTCAACATTCCCAGCAAGGCGGTCAAGCCTCCCAACGAGGCGCCGTAACCAACGCTGGTCGGCACCGCAAACACTGGGACCGACAAATGTCCGGCCACGACGGACGGCAATGCCCCCTCCATGCCGGCAACGACCACAACCACCGATGCTAAGCGAAGAGCTGGCAACGCGGCCTGCAAACGCTGTGGGCCGGCAACACCGATATCATCAAATCGCGTGTGCGGCACTCCCATCCAGGTCAAAGTTTCAATGGCCTCCTCGGCGACCGGTTGATCGGTACTCCCCGCTGTGACTACTGCCGCATGAATTTCCCCCGCCGCCTCGTCCATCGTTAACGGCTTACCCGCCGCAATATCTTGCGACTCAATTCGCAGCGTCCGCGCGACCGGGTTGTGAAGGGAATACTTAAATCCTTGGCGAACTCGGAACGCGACCTCACTGTCAATCCGAGTCACCAAGGCGGATTGCCCCGCATCCAGCTGGGTTTGAATGATCTGGGTCACCAACTCAGCTGGTTTTCCCTCACCGAAGATCACCTCGCCGAATCCACAGCGGGAACTGCGGCCCAGATCGACGGTCGCACCCCGAATTCGCCTAAATTGCCCACTCTCAATGGCTTCATTGGGGTCACTGGCCCCATTTCGCTCCTGTTCAATCCGTTTAGACAACTCCTCACTTGATGCCTGTCCGGCGAGTACTTTCGACAAGAGTTCCAGCAGGGCAGGGGACACAGAAGTCATCGTCGGGTTGCGGTCAGAGGAAAACGGTTTTTTAATCTCTCACAAAGCTTACAAACATCCTTGCGTTGCGCGGTACTTGTCATCATGAAAAGTTGTGTCCTGGCTTACTCTGGTGGACTCGATACATCGGTCATTCTTGGCTGGCTCCAAGATGAGGGTTACGAAGTCCACGCTGTCTACGTTGATTTGGGCCAACCTTGCGAGGATCGCGAGGCGATCATGCAAAAAGCGCGTGATGGTGGCGCCGCCTCCGCTCGAATCGCTGATGTCCGTGAAGAATTGTGCCGCGACTTCGCGTTTCCCGTGCTGTCCTGGCAGGCGAAATACGAACAAATCTATCTTCTCGGCACCTCCATCGCCCGGCCTCTGATCAGCAAAATCTGTCTGCAAGTAGCTCGTGAGGTGGGTGCGACCGCCTACGCCCACGGCGCGACGGGCAAGGGAAATGACCAGTGTCGATTCCAATTGGCGGCAGAGGCACTTGATCCAAAGGTCGAAATGATAGCCCCTTGGCGAATCAAGAAATTTCGTGACGCTTTCCCCGGCCGCACCGAATTGATCGCCTATTGCGAAAACAAGAATATTCCTGTCAAAGCTTCGACCGCTAAGCCCTACAGCAGTGATGAAAATGTCCTGCATATCAGCTACGAAGCGGGTGACTTGGAAATGCTCGACGTAAATGGCGTTGAATTGGTCGATTTTGGAATGGGCGTCAGCCCCCAAGCGGCACCCGACGCTAGCGAATCGGTGACCATCGGGTTCGAGTCAGGTATACCAACGAAGCTCAACGGAAAAACGGTTTCCGCCCTCGAAATGGTCGAAAACTTGAATCAGATCGGTGGCCGAAACGGAATCGGTCGGATCGATATGATCGAGAATCGGTTTGTGGGAATGAAGAGTCGCGGAGTGTATGAAGCCCCTGGCATGACCATTCTGTATGACGCGCTGATGTACATCGAGCAACTGACCGTCGATCGTGATCTCGTTCATCTTCGCGACCGTTTGGCACCGGAAG
>JARGNK010000024.1:16097-17632 GCA_029213145.1 Rubripirellula sp.
TGGTGTATTACGGTTATTGGTATACCCCCAAAATGGATGCGCTGATGGCATTCATCCAGGAAGCCCAGAAACCAGTCAGTGGGGAAGTCACACTCAAGCTGTACAAAGGCAACATCATCGTTGAATCTCGCAGCAGCCCTAACAATCTTTACGACGCAGAGATTGCGACGATGGAAGGTGGCGGATCCTACAATCAAGATGACGCGGAAGGCTTCTTACGGATCCAGGGGCTACCCAGCCGAGTCCAGGGCACAGTCACGCCAAGAAAATTCTGAGCGACAACCTTGGCGATGACTCCGGCATCGACACGCGGGGACACACGATTCCGTTGACGCTCGACGAGGAAGGATCTACAGTACCAGACGCCGGTTTGCTAGGACCTGCTGTGTTGCTGTCCCTCTTTTTGGACGTTGGTGATGCCACACTTTTTCCGCATCTTAGGAATGGGGCTGCTGCCCATTTGGATGATCGCCGCCTCTACGGCTGGCACTTTTCACGTGGACAACAGAGACGAGTTTGCGTCAATAAAACGCAAAGTGAGAGCCTCTCAATTCTTGCACCGAGCAACCTTCGGTCCAACAATCGAACAGATTGAGAGCTTGGCCACACGCATGCAACAGGTCGGCGTCCGCCGGGCCTGCGACGAGTGGATTGAAGAACAATTCTCGCTGGATGCGTCGCTTCACCAACCACTCATCGAGGCGATGATTGCAGACGACAACCTCGTCCCAACTCAAGATGATGTTTGGATTCACCGCTTCCGCCATCATGCTTGGTGGCACCAATCGCTTGCTGCAGACGACCAACTTCGCCAACGTGTCGCGTGGGCGCTAGTGCAAATACTCGTGACGAGTGATCAAGGCGCCGGGTTCAACGACCGAAATGTGGGAAATGTTTCAAACAAAGCTCGCTGGCTGGGCCCCACCAATTACTACGACGTCTTGGTGAACAATGCATTCGGCAATTACGGACAAATCCTTAAGGAAGTGACCTATCACCCCTGCATGGGCATCTATCTAAGCCACATGCGAAATCGCAAATCAAATGGAGTGCGAGTCCCGGACGAAAACTATGCCCGTGAAATCATGCAACTGTTCTCTATCGGTTTGTACGAACTGCAATTAGACGGGCGATTGAAGCGAACCCCCGAAGGCGAATTGATTCCCACGTATGACAATGAAACCATCAAGAACTTCGCCAGGGTATTCACTGGATTGACCTTTAAACCCCGTGTCGGCGGCCACGCTTTTTGGTCAGGAAATGATTTCCAATACCCAATGGAAATGTACCAACCTGAACACGACACCGAACCGAAAACGCTCCTCAACGGCGTGGTCACCGACTTGGATGATGGTAACGCAGATATCGCAGCAGCGTTGCAAAATCTTATGGATCACGACAATGTAGCACCCTTCATCTCGTATCGCTTGATTCAACGGTTGGTCAAAAGCAATCCATCTCGTGGTTACATTCGCCGCGTCGCGAGAAAATTCAATGACAATGGCCAAGGCGTCAAAGGGGATATGAAGGCGGTG
>JARGNK010000024.1:17648-67866 GCA_029213145.1 Rubripirellula sp.
TACCGTGTGATGGTAACCTCTCGCGGCGCAGAATATTCGCGTCTTCGCGAACCAGTCATTCGCTACACCAATTTGCTGCGGGGACTCCACGCCAACAGCGATTATCACACCGGTCGAATGATGGTCTTGCCCATGAACTGGAACTGGGAACAAGAACCATACAAGCAGCCAAGTGTATTCAACTTCTTTGATCCGAATTACCAGCCACCCGGTGATTTACTTGGGCATCAACCCTCGCGCCGGATCCCAAATGGCGAATTGGTCGCGCCCGAATTCCAGCAGAAGACTGCCGTCACTTCTAACCGACTCATCAATCGGTACATCTGGGATATCAGTAGCCAACGATCGCGACACTTCGCCTCCAATGCGAATTACACGATGGAATGCAACCTGAACTTTGACTTCACCGCCGAGAAAGCTTTGGCAACAAACGACGCAGACATGCCAAAGTTGATCGACTTGTTCGATCTAGTTTTTTGCTGTGGTTCGATGCCCGACGACTACAAAGCGAGAATTGTCGAAGTCGTTAATAGAGAAACTGAGTGGATGAGAAATAACAACGAGTGGAAGCACGAGTTTGAAAACGCCCGTGTCGAAAGCGCTTTGATCGCGGTTACAACCTCTCCCTTCTGTGCTGTGTCACGCTGATCGCAAATTTGCATTTACCCTTTTTCACAATCATCTGCCATGAAACGGACAAACCAACCACGGGTTGAAAAGCTACAACGCCGTGAGATACTCAAAGCGGCTGGTGGATGCGCTGCACTGACCAACACATCGCTACTGTCGACGATTTTCTCTCTGTCAGCAACCAACGCGGCCGTCGCGCAGAACAACGGGCTCACCGGTTACAAGGCGATGGTCTGTTTGTTTCTCTTCGGTGGCAATGATTCTTATAACTTGCTCTCACCACTTACAGCCGGAGAACGAGAGGATTATTTGACCGCTCGAGGCGGTGTCTACCAAACTGACAACGGAGGTCTCGGATTACCTGCCGATGAACTGCATTCAATCATCGATCCCGGTAGCGGACGCTCGTTCGGTATCCATCCATCGATGCCAGAGACGAAATCGCTTTACGATTCGGGAAAGCTAGGGTTCCTGTCCAACGTAGGCAGCCTAGTCGAGCCAACCACAAAGGCCGACTATCAGGCGCAATCTAACCTGCCACTAGGACTGTTCTCGCACGCTGACCTGCAGCGTCACTGGATGACATCCGTCCCCCAAACACGCTCGCAGGTAACCGGCTGGGCGGGACGCATCGCCGATTTGGTATCGGGAGCGACCAATACAAATCAAAATATCTCGATGAACATGTCGATCAATAATGTCAACATGCTACAGACAGGCGGATCCGTCGTGCCGTACGTCATTACGCACAACGGGTCACAAGAAGTTGGCTGGTACGGACCAACTTGGACACAAGCCAAAATCTTTAAGACACTCACTGACGATGTCCTTTCCCGATCCTACGGGAATCTGATCGAAAGCACATTTGCCAATGCAAACCGGAATGCACTCGATGCTGCCATCGAATTCAACAACGCAACCTCTGCAGTTACCGCTGTCGACAATTTCTTTCCGGATGACGCGGATGCCAGCAACTTGCAAAAGCAATTGCGAATGATTGCAAAGACGATCGGTGCACAAGCGACCCTCGGCCAAAACCGCCAGATCTTTTTCGTCAGCCAAGGTGGCTGGGACAACCACGATGAATTGATGAATAATCAAGCAGAGAATCTGGAAACGGTCAGCCAAGCGTTGAAGAATTTCCAGGATGCCATGGACGGCCTTGGGATGACCGACAACGTCGTGACGTTCACCGCCAGCGACTTCGCCCGAACCCTTAATAGCAACGGCAAGGGATCAGACCATGCTTGGGGTGGAAACCAAATCGTCATGGGTGGCCCAGTCCGAGGCGGACGTGTTCACGGCGATTACCCCACGTCACTGGCACCCGGCAATGACCTCGATGTCGGACGTGGACGCCTCATCCCAACGACATCCGTCGATGAAATGGCGGCTGAACTGGCAATGTGGTATGGGGTCGAGAATGACAACAATATGGAAGTGATCCTCCCAAACATCCGTAACTTCCTTCGTTCAGGCGACGGCTACCCAATCGGGTTCATTAGCTAGCCCGCGCCCAATCATAAAGCACTTCGTGAAACGCAAGATTTGCGTTGGTGAGGGAATGTTAGTCGAGCGTGTCGTCTGGCAACCTCTCCCCACCACGCGGCGTAACTAGAGATCTAAAAACATTTGGTTCGATCGAATTGGGTAAAAAATGCCCACGCTCGTCCACGGTAACGATCGCTGTTCCGTCGTCAAACAATCCGCCTGCTTCTCTGACCGAATTGCTTCCTAAACGTCCGGACATACCTGAGAACTCAAGATCCACTGGCTCTGTCCACATTCCAGATGCGACCGTGGGCTTGGCCTCAATCACCAAAATCGTCTGAGAAGGATCATCCACGATCGAATCGGGGCCCAACGGCCCAGTTGTCGGAAACAGCGTTGCAGCACCTGCGATCAAGAAGTAAGCAGACTCCGAAAACGAATCTAATTTTGGATGTTTGTATACCGCCGGAATCTGATAAGCATTCTGCATATTATTGGGATCGTCCCACGCAACGCTCAGATCAAAGTTGTTGTAAAGGTCATCGAGACCCAAATAAGGCAAGATAAGAACTCGCCAGGAATGCATCGCTCTACCATTTTCGTCCATTGTGAACGGCGGCGGATAAGAACCTTGATCGGCAGCATAGGCATTCAAAGCCTTTGCGATACGCTCCAAATTACGAATCGACTGGGCCTGATCTCGATTGCTCGTAAGCCGGCTTACCGTTTGGCCGCCATAACGAACGACAGCCAACAGCAGACAGCCGATCAAGATCACCCCCACAATCCCAGCGATTCCGACACCCGCAATCTTGCTGCGTGGGGCCTTCGTTTTCGGCACCTCCGTGACGCCGACCGCAAAACGCGGCATTTCAATCTCACCTCCACAGGACACGCAAGTTCCGGATTGACCGCTATACCGGTCCTCCACCTGTGTTTTCGTTTGGCAGTGCGGGCAGGTATACAAATAGGGCATGAGTCGAATCGCCGTGGCACACGAAGCAACCAGAGTAGGGTAGGGGAGTCAACAATTTCATTCCCACTCATTCTAGCGACCACACGCCGCCGGCGGACCATCATAAAAAACCAGGAGAATCAACCGTGAGAATCGTGATTCAGCGCGTATCGTCTGCCAGCGTTCAAGTCAATGATCTCGCCGTGGGCACGATCCAACATGGGCTGCTGGCTCTGGTTGGTGTCGGGCACGGAGACACTGAAGCCGAGGCTCATTGGTTGGCCGATAAAACTGCAGAATTAAGAATATTCGCAGACGGTGAAGGAAAAATGAACCGCTCTGTGCGGGATATCGACGGCTCAGTGCTGGTCGTTAGCCAATTCACGCTACTCGGCGATTGCCGAAAAGGAAGGAGACCTGCATTCACGGCAGCGGCAGAGCCAATCCTCGCAAACAAGCTTTATGAACAATACGCGGAACGACTACGTGAGCATGGCTTGGAAGTTCAGCAAGGCATCTTTGCTGCCGACATGAAAGTATCACTCACCAACGATGGTCCAGTTACTCTCATCCTCGAACGCTTGCCATCCTGAGTTCCCACCGTACGCTGGACCAGCAAACTCGATCGCATCCAGCCGGGATCAACCCTTACGAAATCTGTATCGCGTGTCGAACGCTGTTCACCGCCACGGCACCGAAGGCAAACTCTCAGGGAAATCATAAGACGGTGGCTGTGCAATGTAAGTCTGGTCAAGACGAGATCGTTCACGGATTCGATCCACAATTGCATGGTCACCCCATGCCAAATAGAGCAACAAAAAGAACTTTGCGTATACCGAAACGTTCGCTAAGACATTGCCGCCAAAAAACTTGAGTGCCGTACCAAAAGATCTCTTCAGCCGTATTCCACCGCGCACCTGGATGGACCAAATTTCATCCATCGTCAAATGGACCATGAATCCAAGCAAGACAGCCGAACTCTTGTAAATGCGAATCGACTCACTGAGGCAGGGCATCAGTAAATATGCCAACAGTCCCGCCGAGAATGCGGCAGGGATGCTATGCCACATCCCGCGATGCACTGTGTAACGTCGGAAAAACTCTACTGCCACGAATCGAATGAAAATGTAAACCAACATCGCCGCCAACGCCATCGCCTCATGCGATAAGCCTAGATCTCGAAAGCGATCAATCATAAGCATCGGAACGATCGCCGCCACAAACATCGTTGTCTCTCGAAGCGGCACGCCAGAGTCACTATCCAAATCGGGCAACATCCCACTGACCGAACACAGGCCCGCCGCAAGCATCCCATTCTCGAGCGAAATCCCCTGTGACATCACACCCCAGTAGCCGTAACCGACCCCGACAATTGTGCTACCGGTAATATGCGATTTAAAATCAGCCACGATTCATGATCCGTAATGGGACTGGATCAGCCTCCTGCTTTGCTAGCAATTATCTTGGTCAAATTGTGGAGTAGCCCAAGACAGTTTGATTGATAGGCCATCGGCAGTATCGAAGCCAAGTCGAATCGATTGATCTTCGTTCCATTCTTGCGAATCGCTATAGTTCGCTTTCGGAGTGATGGAATGACACCATTGCTTGCAAATCCCGCCCGGTCTCACTCATCTCCTACCAAGTACGGAAGCGAATGATGGAGGTTTACGATATAGCGATGCTAATCGTCCTTTTTGGGGCGATGGTATTCGGCGCAATCAAAGGCTTCGCATGGCAGCTAGCATCGATCGCATCGATCGTTCTCAGCTACTTAGTGGCCTACAAATATCGCGAACCGTTCAGCGAATCCATTCAGGCCGAACCACCGTGGAATCGATTCCTGGCGATGCTGATTTTGTTCGTCGGAACATCCCTGGTGATCTGGGTCGCGTTCCGCATGATTCGCGGCACAATTGACCGACTAAAGCTGCGTGAATTTGATCGCCAGATCGGTGCTTTATTCGGCTTGGCCAAGGGTGCGCTTTACTGCATTTTGATCACGTTCTTCGCAGTGACACTCTGCGGCGACCAAATCGGCGAAGCAATTATTCGTAGCAAAAGCGGTCGTTACATTTCACAGGTGTTAGACCGCAGCGAGGCGGTCATCCCAGAGGAAATCCACGATGTCGTTCAACCTTATTTAGATAAATTCGAAAATTCGATGCGGGAGGCTAAACCGGGCCTACTGAACCGCGTTCCGTGGCTGGCCGAAGAAGAAACCGCTCCCATCGAGCAAGCGACTCAATGGCAACCATCACAACCATTCAATTCTGCGGGTGAATCGCCTTTACCAATTGATCCTAATCAGTGGCTTCCATCGAATCAAAATCTGGCGTCTCCGCAACCCCAGCAAGCCCAACAACCGATCTGGAATGGTTACCAACGATAGCGGTCAGCTATTAAAAAAAGCAACCAAAACGACGCAGTCACGGCTCCAAGAATGGCCCGACTTCAGCCTCCAACTCGCTTCACAGGATGACGCTTTCCTTGGTTCGCAAAGCGACCGGGTTGAGCTTGGTGTTGGCCGTTGCGTTGCAGAAGCGGCGGCAGACACACCGAAACATCCAAGCAGCAGGATGACGGCGGCAAAACGCCAGAGCAGTGCACAGAACCCTGGCTTTTGAGCGTTTTCGATACAACATAAGAGGCATTATCGGACGTTGCGAATAGCCCGCTCTGGCCGTATTTCCGCAGTGTCTACTCCGCTGGATCCGCCGCGTTATCCAAGAACACACCGATCCGACGAAACTTTTCGTAGCGTGATTCGACAAGCTGATCTGAATCAATGCCTTCCAAATCATTGAGCGTCTTGGATAGGTAAGACTTCAACCGCGAAGCCATCTGGTGATGGTCCCGATGGGCACCACCAAGAGGTTCCGTCAACACATCATCCACAACGCCCAATTGCTCCAAATCTCGGCTTGTAAATCGCAGAGCGGCAGCAGCCTTCGGCGCGTGCTCGTGACTCTTCCACAAGATTCCTGCACAACCCTCGGGGCTGATCACGCTGTAGTAAGCATGCTGCAAAACAGCCACTCGATCGCCAACACCGATCCCCAACGCCCCCCCCGAACCGCCTTCCCCAATGACGACGCAAATCACCGGAGTTCGCAGTCGGCTCATTTTGAACATACTTTCGGCAATTACCTGAGCTTGACCACGTTCCTCCGCACCAACACCTGGGTACGCACCTGGCGTATCAATGAAGCAAATCAATGGCAACTGATATTTCTCAGCGAGTGCCATCTTGCTCATCGCTTTGCGGTAGCCCTCAGGATGTGCGCAACCAAAGTGACACGCAGCGCGTTCCTTATAGGTTCGCCCTTTTTGATGCCCAATCACCATCACCTTGAAGCGATCGAGTTTCGCAAACCCACTCAACATAGCTCGATCATCACCGAAATGCTTATCGCCATGCAATTCAACGAACTCATCGAATGCCAGCTTCAGGTAATCACGTGTGTACGGTCGATTCTTGTGCCGCGCGACCTGCACGGTCTGCCAAGCATCAAGTCCATCGTACGTCTCCCGCAACTGACGAACCAACTCCAGGCGAGATTCACGAATTTCCTTTTCGACATCCTCGGTACGATCAGTCTGCCGCTCCAAGGACGCAATACGTTCCTCTAGCTCGGCAATGTCGTGTTCGAATTCTAATCCAGGTCCTGCGCTCATCGAGCCCGTGCCTCATTACTTGTTTCTTTATTCATCATCTTCTAGTCCGCCTTTGCGGAACATATCATCCGCCCCTTTGATTCCCGGCATGTTATCGAACACGCTCACCTTGGGCTTGCGAGGCTTCTTCTTAAAAACCTCAACCGTTCGGAAGACCTTCAAGAATTCCCACATCGACGGTGGTCGACTGCTAGGACTTTTGGCCATCATGCTTTTGACTAGATCCGCAAACTCCCGCGTCACGTTGTCGTTATGCACGATTGGACTGGGAATGGAAGCAGTCAAATGCTTGTTCAATAGGTCGTTCGGCGTATCGCCTGTGTAAGGCGGTCGCCCGGTGCAAAGTTCGTACAACACGCACCCAAACGCGTAGACATCGGTTCGTTCATCACAGACCTTCTTTCGAATCTGCTCCGGTGCCATGTAACTCCGCGTTCCCTTGGCTACCTTGGGGCGATACAAAAGCCGTCCCAAACCACCTTTCTTCTTTTGCGAAATCGTGAAATCGATCAACTTCACTTGACCATCGCGACTAACAAGAAAGTTATCTGGCTTGATATCCAAGTGAATCCAGTTCTTGGTGTGCAAGTAGTAGAGACCCTCGGCCGACTGTTCAACAATTTTGTCCAACATGAAAGCGAGCGATTCAGGTCCCCTTCGCAAAGCCTGCTTCATGTTCAATTCACTGAACAGCTCCAAAACCAACAGAGGTCGCCCAGAATCTTCCCGGTACTCAAAGACGCGGATGATCCGCGGGCTAGTTAAGTCTTTGGCAACGTTGTATTCATGCTTCAGCAACATCGTTTCCAACTTATCTGTCTTCAACGACTCTTTCAGAACCTTAAGCGCAAATCGCTCACCATCTCCCTCATGGACGGCTTCCCATACCTCGGCTGTACTGCCCACGCGGATCAGCCGAGCCAGTCGATATGGACCAAGAAAATCGCGAGTTTTCATAATGACCTGAATGAGCTGGTTTTCGGACTCAAATTGTTCTTATTGGTTGCCAGAGCAAGGCGGCGAGTCGGAGGCCCGCGGAGCCACTCGTGATTCAAAACGCGATTAGGATCGCTCACCGACAGCGGGCCGATTGAACCAAAATAATCGGACCGCCATTCAAGCTTTATTCAACATGATAATTGGCGAATTCACCACCCGGGTAGTTGCAATCGCACGATTCGAGAGAAGCCCACAAGCCGTCTAAATTTCGCGAGTCGGCGGCTGAGACTGAGAATTTAGTACTTCCAGGTACAACTCACGAATCCGACGTGTCATCGTCTGATGACGAAATTGATCGGTGAACAACTCCCGGCCTCTTTGACCATATTGTTCCCGAAGGCGTTCATCTAAAGCCAGCTCAATTAAGGCCGCAGCCAACACAGCGGTCTCCCTAGGTGGGACCAAAACCCCTGTTTCACCGGTGATGGTTACTTCTCGGGCACCGTCCACGTCGTAGCTGACGACCGGCCGGCCGGCAATCAAGGCCTGCGGCAACGCTCGTGCCAAGCCTTCGCGGTACGACGTGTGGACCAACAGATCCATGGCTCCAATCAAATTGGGGACCTCCGAAGGCGGTACCAAACCGGTGAAAACAAAATGCTGCTCCAGCGATAGGTCTTCAATCTTCGCTCGCAATTCGGCCTGCAAGACGCCATCACCAACACGCAAGAATCGAACATTGGGGACACGCTGCACCACATCGACGGCAGCTTTGATCAGATCCTCATGCCCTTTTAGGTGAAACAGCCGTGCAATTTTTCCAATCACAACATGCCCATCCCCCAAGCCAAATTTTTCACGCGTCTCGGCCCGCCGCTTTTCGGCCTGCAAAAACGGCTCCACCTCCATTCCGCTGTAAATGGTGGTGAACTTATCCCGCGGAGCAACCTTCGCATCAACCATCAAATCGGTCATTGCATCCGCAACAGAAATCAAACGATGGCAACGCCGTCCTGCCCAAGCTTCACAGTGGCGAAAAAACTCTCTTGCAGACGCTGGCTGAAATGGGTGAAACGGCGCGCCATGAACCGAGTGGACGATGGCGGGGACGTTCAGACTTGCGGCTGCGGCGCGGCCCAACAATCCGCCTTTGGCACTATGAGTGTGCACGACATCAGGCTGAAAAGACTTGAGTGTTGCCTTGACATCACGATAGGCGGCCCAATCTCTTGGATGGATTGCTCGGCGCAAGCGAGGCAGCAAAGCAATCGGCAACTCCCCTGCCCTTCCCTGGCTTAAAAGATCACCTTCTGGTCCCAACGCGGGCCCAGTCACCAACAGCACCTCATCGTTGTAATCATGGAGCAGATCGAGGCAATTGAGCAAAGTGTTCTCTTGCGCACCACCAACAATCATTCGTGTAATGACATGAGCGATCCGCAACTCAACCCCCTCACTCCAAGAGCCAAACGCCAAAACCCGCTGCCAAAGATAATCGATATCGCCAAAGCGAGCACAAATGCAAAACGACGCCCTGAATGCAGGACGCCGTTTACATTGTATCCGAAAGACGAGCTCGATTAGGCTCCAAACTCCACCCGACGATACCCCAACTGCTGCTGCAGTCGGTTCACTATCGACGTGTGCATTTGGCTGACCCGCGACTCAGAGAGATCAAGCGTAGCGCCGATCTCTTTCATCGTAAGCTCTTCATAGTAGTACAAAATGATAATCAAACGTTCATTTCGATTTAGACCTTTGGTCACCAAACGCATCAAATCGTTTTTCTGGACTCGGCGGGTTGGATCTTCGCCCTTTTTGTCTTCCAAGATGTCGATTTCGCGAACGTCCTTATAACTGTCGGTCTCGTACCACTTCTTGTTAAGTGACACGACTCCAACAGCGTTGGCGTCCGATTCCATCTTCTCAACTTCTTTGACGGGTATCTCCATCTGATCGGCTAGCTCTTGGACGGTTGCAGCTCGACCGTGCTTTGTTTCCAAAGCTTTACGAGCGACAGCCAACTTGCTGGCCTTGCTGCGAACCAATCGCGGCACCCAATCCATCGTCCGAAGTTCGTCGAGCATTGCTCCACGAATTCGCGGCACACAGTAAGTCTCGAACTTGACACCGCGTTCCATGTCGAAAGCATCGATCGCATTCATCAGTCCAAAGATACCGGCGCTGATCAAGTCATCGAGTTCCACACCATCTGGAAGGCGCTGCCAAATTCGTTCGCCGTTATAGCGAACCAATGGCATGTAGCGTTCCACCAGCTGGTTACGGAGTGTTTCATACTCCGGCGAATCCTTCGTCAGCTTTTTGAATGCCTTCCAGACTTGCAGTATTACGTCGTCGGCCGTGGCTGTCGCTGCCATCCAATCCTCCGTGATTGTTGTACGTACTGCGGCTGTGTGCCGCATCCGTTGGATTCGGTTAACCACCGAATCATTTGGTTAGTGAAACAGAGTGATCACTCGGCTACATTCGCCGGTGTACATCACTCCGCCTCGGTTACCTCGCTACCAGCTCAAAATCCTTTTGCGACTGGTCACTCGGTTGTTCTGATTCAACATAGCCTGCCTCGATCATTTCCTGCCGGTACCACCGCACGCGATCCCGGAACGAGTGTTCCATTGCATCACGAATGAGGTAATCAGCAATCCATCCTGCAACGAATCCGATGCCCATAAATAACAGCATCGCAACGATCGCCTCCATCGCGACATGACTGGCCAATTCGCGATTAACAACACCGCGTAACATAACCAACCCCATCGCCAAGGCGCCGAGTGATACTGCGTAACTGCGTGACAACGTTTTATTACAGGGTACGAGGACAAGTAACTAGTTTTCCCAAAGTTGGCAAACCGTTTTTCCAAAAGAACACTCAAGTGCTTTTTTGTCATCCCGGCACTGCCCTGTTCGTGTATCGTCAAGCTGCGGATGAAGATTGAATTATTTTTATGTTTTTAAGCCGCAATTGTTTTTGTTGCCATCTCTCGCGCTGGCAGCAATCGTGACAGCAGCAGTTCCGTACTGGCCGTCATAATATCATCAGGAACCTGCTGACCGTTGGTGACATAGCTAAGCGGGATCCCCGGAAAGCGATCAGTCGCAACCACTGCTGACAGCACTCCGGCAGTATGGGGTGTCTCGTCAAGTTTGGTTAAAATCCCGGCTGTTGGCTGCACGGGCGCAAAGCCAGCCAAAACTGACTGAATGGCATTCGCAGAACTTGTAGAACTTAACACCAAGTGCGTTTCATCCGGCTGAGCGCACCTGAGCATTTCGACCAATTGATCAATGCGGGCGTCACTGCGTGGACTTCGGCCTGCCGTATCTATCAACACGAGATCCACATCACCTAATCGATCGAGTGCCGGTTGCATCTGCTCAGGCTTCTCCACAACCTCCATCGGTAGATCCATGATCTCGGCATATGCCTTGAGTTGCTGGACTGCAGCGATTCGAAACGTGTCGATCGTCAACAGCCCAACCCGCCGGCGAGCCTCAATCCGGAACCCGGCGGCTAGCTTCGCGACCGTCGTTGTCTTCCCCACACCTGTTGGACCAACCAAGGCGACAATCCGACGATCTCCAGGCTGTGTACGAATCGGACTGCCGATCCGCAACTCACGTCCGACGCTTCGCTGGAGATGTTCGAACCACGCACCGCCAGCAGAATTGCCTGCTACGGCTTCTCCGACACTTACCGCAAAACTTGTTGTCGCGTTCATCCAGCGATCCACCGTCATCGTATCGACGCCACCACTGAGCAACTGTTCTCGATAGTTCTGTAGTGTCAAAGGCATCGCTGCCTGGCTTTTCGGCAGCGACATCGAGTACGGATCAGGAATCACACTTCGCGTATCAGACTCTTTAATGGGTGCGACTGAGATCGAGGACTGGACTGGCTCAGCATCTTTCAACCCGGCAGTGACCTCAACATAGGTGCGTCCCAACCAGCCCATCAAACCATCACGAACTTGCCGCGTATGCAATACGGATGCATCCGGTCCCATCTGATGCCGGATCTGATCCAGTGCATCTTGCAGGCTAGCGGCTCGAAAGGTTCGAATGTGCATGAAGGATTTATCTTCCTTGAATCAATCGCATCGTTGGAAACATTGGCGGATCATTGATCGCTAATCACGCCATGTGATTCAATCTTTGTATCTTGAGTAATCTCGTTGTAGGACAAAACTCTTAGTCTTGGCAAGGAAGCAGATGCAATCTGCCTTAGGCCTGGGCGTATCCTTGGGCTGACCAAGATGACCGGGGGATGCCCCGCGGTAATAAGTTTCTTAACGCCTTCTTGAATTCGCCCGCAAGTGAGGTCTACCGCTTGTGGGCTCATTCGTACAAATAACCCGCGTTCATTATGGTCTAGCCCCGCCGCAATTCGATCCTCCATAGCTGGATCTAGCGCCAGTACATGCAATTGGCCATCCGAATCGCGATATCTTGAACTGATTGTCCTAGCCAATCGGTGTCGCACGTACTCACTCAACCAGATGGGGTCTTTCGTTCGGCCCGCGTAATCGCCAAGTGTTTCCAAGATAATGCTTAGCTGGCGAATCGGCACATCCTCTTTCAAGAGCAAGTGCAAGACCTGCTGAACATCACTAACCTTCATCATTCCGGGGATCAGTTCGTCAACAACCGTCGGCGCCGCTTCCTTCAATTCATCAATCAGATGTTTCGTTGCATCACGTGATAATAATTCATCTGCATGTCGCTTGGCAATTTCTTGCAAGTGAGTCGCGAGAACCGCAGCTGGCTCCACCGTCATGTAACCAAAAATCGCCGCCTGCTCACGGCGAATAGGATCAATCCAAACGGCTGGTTCGCCGAAGGTCGGATCCCGAGTTGCTTCTCCCTCGATCACCCCAGTGGTGTTCCCCGTATCAATTGCCAACAAACGATTAGGAAGCACCGTTGCTCGTGCGATTGGATTACCCTCGATCCGAATCTCGTAATCAAGCTCACCCAAACTACGGTCATCTCGAACCCGCACTTTAGGGAGAATGATACCCATATCGGCTGCGATCGCGTTTCGCACACCGGTAATCCGCTGCATCAAATCTCCACCACGATCAGGTGCAGCCAATCCCAACAGCCCGAGCCCGATCGAAACTTCCATCGGATCGACCGCCAAGAAATCTTCCACCCGCTTGGCGGGCTGCGCTGCCTCTTCCGCTTGCTCAGCCTCAGCTCGCAGTTGCTCATCCGCTTGCCGGCGGATCGTTTGTCGATTCATGACGACTGCTAATCCGATGCATCCAGCACCGAGGGTCGCCATGGGGATTGCCGGCAGATTGGTGATGATCAACAACGTCAAGAATCCACCAGCCACAAATAATGCTTTCGGATTCCCAAGTAACTGCTGCAGAAACTGAACCGGCAGATTTGTTCGCTTGGCACTTCTTGTAACGAGCAAGCCAGCAGCAAGCGAAATCAAGAATGCTGGAACCTGGCTGACTAATCCGTCTCCGATAGTCAACTTCGTAAACAGTGCGGCAGCCTCACCAATCGTCATTCCTGACTGCATCACACCGATATAAAGACCACCGGCAACGTTCACCAATGTGATCACAATCCCCGCGATCGCATCTCCCCGCACAAATTTGCTGGCACCATCCATGGCCCCATAGAAATCTGCTTGGGCGCTGATTTCCTCGCGTCTCGACTGAGCTTGTTTTTCGTCAATCAATCCGGCATTTAGGTCAGCGTCGATTGCCATTTGCCGACCTGGCATTCCGTCCAGAGCAAACCGTGCCGCGACTTCACTGATCCGCGTAGCACCCTTGGTGATCACGATAAACTGGATCAACACAATAATGATGAATAAGATCAAACCGACCGCTAAACGGTCACCCGCGACAAACTCACCAAAACTTTGAATCACCCCCCCAGCAGCACCCATTCCGCGCGCATCGGCACCAGTCAAAATTAACCGAGTGGTCGCCACGTTCAGCACCAAACGTCCAAGCGTGGTCGCCAACAGAAGCGAGGGAAAAATGCTGAACTCTAGCGGAGTCGCAACATAAACCGTTGTCAGCAAGACGATTACGCTGACCGTAATATTGGCTGCCAGCAATAAGTCCATCAAAGCAGGTGGCAGCGGGACTAGGATCACCACCAAGCAGCCGATGATGCCTAACGGCAACACCAAGTCACGATGACGTAACAGAAACTGCATCGACGGCCCTTTGAACAACGGAAGCTGGAACTTACCTCTTGCCGGGACACTACCGAAAAATGCTGGCGTCGGTCCAGAGAAAAAGAAAACTCCGTTTCACAGCCGTTGTTTCACGCGAGCAGACGTGCGAACAACTCATCGGCGGCAAACCCAGCTTCAAAACCAAACCACTTTCGCCACAAAGCCCGAGAGGCGGGAACAGGGCCGTATTGAGACCAAATCGAGGTCAGTTAGGGCGGCTCTACCTGGCCAATCCTCAGTAAGCAGTTCGCTCAGTAAGTAGTTCGCCTGGGGAAACCGAACTCACAGCGGTCTACTTGCGATCTGGTGCGAACATGGGCAGACCCCACCCCAAGGCCCAGCTAAGGCGTTAACGCCCAATCAATGGCGTTTGCTAGCAAGCTTGGCAGCACCTCACCGCGAAAGTCGTCTCGATGGCCAAGCGATGTGTAAAAAGATTTGCCACCGTCGCCGCGGCGATAGGTCCACGCGACCGGTTCTGGCTTCGCTCCCTGAACGCGGCCGATCAAGAGAACATCTGCCGTCTCAGCGACCGGTGAAACACGATACAGAGATCCTTGCGATGAGGCTGGCAAAGCCGGGGCCAAGCCCTCAATCACCGGCGAATTCGTTACCACAGGACGCTTTGCCAGGTCGATTGTGGTCTTCAATGAATTCCCATGGTGATTCGTATAGTTTCCGCCAAAGACCTGTGAATCAAATTCCGGCCACACTGCCCTGCCCTCTGGCGTCTCCTTTCCTCGCAACGAAAAAGCATGGCTCGCCGTACGGATTCCAATGACCGGCTTTCCCGCTGCCACATAGCGGCGAACACGATCGAGTTGGTCCTTCGGTAACGTCCGCCGTCGCACGCTAATGATTAAAA
Organism: Rubripirellula sp.; assembly: GCA_029213145.1. Classification (GTDB taxonomy): domain Bacteria; phylum Planctomycetota; class Planctomycetia; order Pirellulales; family Pirellulaceae; genus Rubripirellula. Next base: position 32,430 of record JARGNK010000024.1, read on the forward strand.
GGTCGGCCGATTCAATCGCATCGGTACCGACCAGTGAATTTCGATCATTTGCGGCGGCAACCACGCTGGTAACCCGAAATTCCTGAAGTCGTTCCTTCGCGAATGCCGTCAATGATTCCTCGGTTGCGTACTCACGTTCCGCAATCAGCATCACGATATGCGGCAGCTCATTTTCGGCTGCGAACAATACCGTATTCGCGAAGATAGCATTCAGAAAAAAAAAGACGAAGGTGCAGCGTAAAGACAACATCGGATCACCTAATTGACGAAAACTACGAGCAATGCAATCCATTGCCGAACGCATCTTAATCGCCATCAGAACTCAAAGCGACAACCGGCACCACCGATCACGCCATCACCATTCCAGCGTTCTGTCAGGAAGTCTGGGGCAAATGACGCAACGATAACACACCTTCCGTGTTACGGATCGAACTCAGCGTTTCATCGTCGATCCCACCATCAAGGTCAATGATAGTGTAAGCCACCTCACCTCGTGATTTATTCAACAGGTCAGCAATATTCAAGCCTGCGTTGGCCAAGATCGTTGAGATCTGTCCCACCATATTGGGGACATTCGCGTTCGCAATCGTGATACGAGCGCCGCCGTTGCGTGGCATGTATGCTTCCGGAAAATTCACAGAATTTCGAACGGTTCCATCTTCGAGGTAATCCCTCAGCGAATCGGACACCATGACGGCACAATTTTCTTCCGCCTCTTCGGTCGATGCGCCGAGGTGTGGAAAGGAAATCACCTTGGAATGTGACAATAACTGACCGGTAGGAAAGTCGATAATGTAAGACAAGAGATGCCCGCTATCCAACGCCGCCAAGACAGCATCATCATCACAAATTCCACCGCGAGCCAAGTTAACCAAGATGCTACCTTTTGGCATCATCTTGATCCGCTCTGCATTGACTAATCCCTTGGTCGCATCCAGCAACGGAACGTGAACTGAAACCGCATCGCACTGGGAAAACAAGTGGTCGACGCTAACAGCCTGTTCTACACCACTGGAGAGTTGCCAAGCGCTCTGGACCGAAATCAGCGGGTCGTATCCGACCACCTTCATGCCCAGTGAAAGAGCCGCATTGGCCACACGCAGGCCGATTGCCCCGAGACCAATCACACCCAACGTTTTCGATGGCAACTCCGCACCGACAAAATTCTTTTTACCTGACTCTACCGCTTTGGAGACTTCGCTGTCGGTGCCTTCCAAGCCAGAAGCGAACCGCATCGCTGCCGGTATATTTCGCGATGCCATTAATAGCCCCGCAATTGCGAGTTCCTTCACCGCATTCGCATTTGCACCCGGGGCATTGAAAACAGGAACACCGCGCTGGGTCATTGTGTCAACGGGGATATTGTTCACCCCTGCCCCCGCGCGACCAATGGCAGCAACGGTAGCTGGGATCTCCATGTCGTGCATCTTAAACGACCGAACCAATACCCCGTCCGGCTGGCTCATTTCAGAAGCAACCTCGTACCGTTCACGAGGTAGACGCTGCAGGCCTTTCACCGAAATATTATTCAGCGTGAGAATCTTAAACATTGTTGGGTAGCTGAGACATACGAGAGGAAACGGGGAGTCAAAACACAACCGCTAGGGCAAAAATCAATTAGCCGTTCTTGGAAGCAAAGTCCTTCATAAACTCTGCAAGGGCGCGGGGGCCTTCGATCGGCATAGCATTGTAGATACTGGCTCGGATTCCACCGACACTGCGATGGCCCTTCATATTCGCCAGTTCATTCTCAGCAGCTTCCGAGAGAAACTTCGCCTGCAATTCATCATTGGGCAAGGTGAAGGTCACATTCATCAAAGATCGCGCCTCGGGCTTTGCATGCCCGTGGTAGAAATCCGAATGCTGATCTAGGACGTCATACAGAATTTTTGACTTTTCTTGATTCTGTTTTTCCATCACCTCTAAGCCACCGATGTCATCAGCCAACCAGCGAGCAACTTTTCCTAAAACATAAACAGCAAAGGTTGGCGGAGTATTCCACATCGACCCACCCGCCGCATGATTGCGATACTGCAGGTATCCGGGCAACTGTTCGCTACCTCGTTCGAGCAGATCACGCCGAACGACGGCAACCGTTACCCCAGCCGGACCAGCATTCTTTTGTGCACACGCGTACAGAAGGCCATATTTATCCATCGGTAACGGGCGGCACAAGAAATCGCTGGAGGCATCGCTCACCAGCGGCACTGAATCGGGGCATTCAGGCTCACTCGCAAACTGAACTCCTTGAATCGTTTCATTGCTGCAGTAGTAAAGGTAGGCTGCCGAATCACTGACCTGGTAATCAGCAGGACTTGGAACGTGATCGTAATTCGATTCTTTTGCGTCATAAAGCACTTCGACATCGCCTTCCTTCTTGGCTTCAGCAACTGCTTTTTTACCCCACGAGCCAGTCAGCAAATACTGAGCGGTTTTCCCGCTATCCCTGAGCAAATTCGCCGGGATCATGGAAAACTGTAGGGCCGCCCCACCCTGCAAGAAGAGCAAGGCATAATCATCGGACAGCTTTAAGAGGGATCGAAGCGTCGATTCAGCATCTTCGATAATGTCGACAAAGGTTTTGCCGCGGTGGCTAACCTCCATCACGGACGCACCGGCACCCGGAAAACAAAGCAGCTCTTCCTGGACCTGCTGAAGGACCGACAATGGCAGGGCAGCCGGGCCGGCCGAAAAGTTAAAGACCCGCTGCTGAGTTGCGCTGGCACTCATTGTTTCTGCGTTTCCTGGTAGTTCGGGCCGTATGAGCGACACACGCAAGGCCCTGACGGACAAAATGATCTGACGGACAAAATGATCTGACGACCGGATTTTAGACCCCGCTCCGTTCATGCGGAAGGTTGGCGAACCGAGCCTGCTCGAAGATCCTCGATTTCTGCCTTGAAGCTCGCATTGCGGCGGTTTCGGGGACGTTCCGGCAAACTATAAGGAGCTGTCCTGCGATTCGTCGCAGGCGAAATCCCGACTACAGAGATCCAACCGGAGAATGCTCCCGATGACGAATGACCAATCGGATGCGGACCGCGCCATCGAACTGGCTTCCAAACTCCTGCTTCGAGCGGCCAAACTTCAGACACCCCAGGAACGACGTCAGCAGGCCGAATTGGACCGAATGATCAATCACGCCGACGACAAGGCAACGATGGTCGAGATGACCGATCAAGCCTTTCGCACCCATACCCCAGCCCGGGTTGCAGACCAATTGACTCACCTGCTTGATGTTCAAGGTGTTCCCAGATTCTTCAGCCCTGTTGAGCAAGCAATGCTGAGGGGGTTTCAGTCATTTGGTGAATATCTACCCGGTGTTGCCGTCCCGTTGGTGAAAGAAAAAATGCGTCGGGAGACAGCGAACGTTATCCTCCCAGCAGAACGCGAACTATTGACGGAGCATTTGCGAAATCGGCAACGCCAGGGCGTCCAGATGAACGTCAACCTTCTGGGAGAAGCCCTGCTCGGCGAAGCGGAAACGCGGAGGCGTATTCAACAATGCATCGAAATCCTGCGACTGGATGATGTTCGCTGTTTGTCGGTCAAGATTTCGACCCTTTACAGCCAAGTCTCCCCACTCGCACGGAAACACACTATCAGCAAAGTCTCTGACCGCTTGGAGTCTCTTTTCAGAACTGCCGACCGTGAAACCGATCCCGTCACTGGCACAGGTAAATTTGTCTATCTCGACATGGAAGAGTATCGGGATCTCTACCTTACGGCTGACATCTTACGGGAAACGCTAGGACGACCTGGGTTGGAATCAACGCGCGCGGGCATCGCGTTTCAAGCTTACATTCCCGATTCTTTCCAAGTGATGCAGCAACTCATTGACTGGTCATCCAAGCGAGTCCAAGCGGGTGGCAGCCCGCTCACGATCCGACTCGTCAAAGGTGCCAACATGGAAATGGAGTGCGTTGAAGCATCAATCGGCGGACACCCTCAAGCACCTTACAAAACCAAGTTGGAGACTGACGCGAATTACAAAAGCATGCTGAGATTGTTGATCGATGCAGCTTCCCATCGATGCATTCGCATCGGTCTCGCATCCCACAACCTGTTCGATGTAGCGCTCGGATTGATCTGGTCTGAGCAGACCGTCCCCGCCGAATTCATGCAGGTCGAAATGCTCGAAGGAATGGCGAATCACCAACGCCGGGCGATTTCGGAGCAAGATGCCAACATGCTGCTGTACGCTCCCGCCTGCCGGCAAGAAGGATTCCTGAATGCCATTGGATACCTCGTACGCCGACTGGACGAAAATACAGGACCGCAGAATTTCCTGCGGCACGCCTATCGCCTGGAACCCGATAGTGATGACTTCCGTGAACTTTCGGAGGCTTTCCGAAAATCTTTGGCAACGATCGAATCGGTCAGCCATGAAGCTCGCCGCAATCGTGACCGAAACGACGAACCAATACAGCCAACGGTTGCCAATCACTGGACAGAATTGTCCAACGAACCCGATACCGACTGGGCGGTACCAGCGAACTCTGACTGGGCCGAGAAAATATTGAACCAGTGGCAAGACCGCTGCCAGGAGAAAGCGACTCAGGTTCAGCTTGCGATCGCAGGGAAACCGGTTCCCAAAGAAACGAAACAGCAACGGCAAACCTTCGATCCCTCTCGCCCCGGCACAAAAGTTTGTGATTACCAAGCGGCAACATTGGAGCAAGTGAAAGCGGGCGTGGATGCCGCCGCGAAAGACGCATCTGGTTGGAGCCAGCGACCGCTCGAGGACCGGCATGATCTGTTTCGTAAAGTCGCACAGAACCTCCGTATTTCGAGAGGAGACTTAATTGGAGCAATGCTGGCCGAAGGTGGGAAAATTGTTTCCGAAGGTGATCCGGAAATCAGCGAAGCAATCGATTTCTGCGAGTTCTATCCACTCACGGTCAACGACTGGGACCAATGTCCGTCGATTTCGATGAGACCACGTGGAGTGGTCGCCGTGATCACGCCCTGGAACTTCCCCCTGGCCATCCCATGCGGTGGAATCGTCGCAGCGCTCGCCGGTGGAAACCGCGTGATCCTAAAGCCAGCCAGTGAAACGGTCTTAGTCGCTTCACTATTGTGTGATGCGTTCTGGCAGGCGGGGGTTCCACAAGATGCACTTCAACTCATCCCCTGTGATGATGAGATCGCGGAAGCTGGCTTGGTATCCAACCGGATGGTCGATACCGTCGTCTTGACAGGTGGGACATCGACGGCGCAACGAATGCTACAAGTCAGACCCGGCTTGCATCTACTCGCCGAAACGGGTGGCAAGAATGCGACGATCGTGACCGCCATGGCGGATCGCGATCAGGCAATCAAACACATTATCCATTCGGCATTCGGCCATGCAGGCCAAAAGTGCAGTGCCACGTCACTGCTTTTGTTGGAACAGGAAGTTTTCGACGACCCGCATTTCCGAGCAGCACTTGCGGATGCAGTGGAAAGCATTCAAGTTGGATCCGCTTGGGAACTGGCCACGAGCATGGGACCACTGATCGCGCCCCCCGGTAAAGAACTTACCCGAGGGATGAAAACACTTGAGGATGATGAATCCTGGCTCGTTGTGCCAGAACATATCGTCGGCAATCCAAATCTATATCGACCGGGCGTGAAATGGAACATTCGCTCGGGCAGCTTCACCCACCTGACCGAATTGTTTGGCCCGGTGCTTGGCGTCATGCCGTTTCGCCGACTCGAAGAAGCAATCGAAATCGTCCGCTCAACTGGGTATGGATTGACCAGCGGCTTGGAAAGTTTGGATGACCGTGAGATCGAACTTTGGAAACAATCGATGCATGCCGGCAACCTGTACATCAATCGACCAACCACCGGCGCGATCGTGCTGCGGCAACCCTTCGGTGGTGTTGGCTTGAGTGCCTACGGTCCAGGCGTCAAAGCTGGTGGTCCTCACTACACCTTGGCTTTGATGAATCTCAGCGACGAACAATCTCATGACGTTGATACTGACACAGCGGAGTTTGAATCGATTCCACTTGATCAGCTCTCCAATTGGATCACTGAACTGGTGAAGTTTAGTCAGATCGACACAACGACGGCGAGTGAATTGCAGCGCGTAATCAATCGAAGCCGGACTGCTGTTGCCAAGGTATTTTCGCAACAACATGACACGGTTCGCGTCCTCGGTCAGGACAACCTTCGTCGCTACCGGCCGGTCCCAGGCATTACACTCCGAGTGGACCGGACCGATAGCTTGCGTGATGCCTTAGTTAGTTTGATCGCAGCAGTGGCATCCGGCGTCCAATTGGTGCTGTCGATTGACCCAGAAATCGAAGACTCATCACGACAGAACTTGGAAGCAACTGCTGACCTCGTTCCGGGGCAAATCCATCCCATCGAGGAATCAGAACTTGAGCTCGCGCAAAGAATTCGAAAGCAAGATGTCACTCGATTGCGATTGCTAAATCGAGTCAAGCCTGATTCTCCGCTGGCAATTGCCGCAGCCGAGGCGTTTGCGACCATCGTTGATGAGCCAGTACTGACCGAAGGTCGAATCGAATGCCTTCGTTATCTTGACGAGCAATCGATCTCCTACGATTACCATCGCTACGGCAATCTCGGACGTCGGTTCCATGAGTCGCGGCGAGCAATTTTATGATGATTGAAGAATGGAACGAATGAATCTGGGCGAAGCAAGGCTCAAAACCCGAACTCCTCCATCCAACCGTCAACATCACCGCCCACCTCCGGCTTAGCATCGCCACTCCCCTGCCCTTCCCCGCTGATTTTGGCCTGCACGGATGGCGCAAGCCTAACTTTCCCATCCATCAACTGATCCAACCACACGTCCGAATCAAATGCAGTCGCACCTCGGCGACGCGCAGCAGCTTGAACACGATGGTCACTCGAAACGACCGCTAGCTGCTTGGGGGCTGAATGGGCCGCGATAATCTCTTCCAACAAATCGTCTGCCTCGGGGTACCCCACCGCAAACCAAACTCGAATGTCCTTCAATTCGTAGCGGGCAGAACGATCGCGTGGCGGCTGTCGCGCATCGAACACCACGCAAGTTCGACGACGAACACGATCGTCCAAGTGTTGCCAAAGTCGATCAATCAGCTGCATCCGCTCGCGGTGTAGCCAATGATCATCAGCACCCCGCCCCGGTGGTGCCACCGGCGGTATCACGTTGTAGCCATCAATCAAGAGTAGAAGGGACACTCCCCGATTGTAGCGACTTCGGAGCCGCATTCAGAGAGTGCCTGTCAATCAATGTTTTGAATGACCCGAACCGCAGGGCCACTGGAAAATTGATAGATCCGATAACCGAAAAACCCAATCACTAATACAGCGAGGACAGCGGCCGCCATAATTTTCGTCCGATCAGCATCGGCAAACAAGCTTACCGTTGATCGCTTGACACCAACTGGATTCGAAGCAGCTTTCAGCGTCTTGTTGGCTCGTGATCGCGGTGATTGAGATTTCGCCCGACTCGGCTTGTTTTTCGCCTCCTTCTCCGCCAAGGCCCCACTAACCTTCTTTGCCGATGCCTGAAGACCCTCGACTGCTGGTTCCATTACCTTGGATTCGACCGCCTTAAGCGAATCGGTGGAAGCCACACCATCAGACTCGAAAACATCCGATTCAAAAACATCCTGAAAGTCATCCAAGTCCGTCAGCGTCTCCTTGGTATCGCTGGACGCTTGGCGATCGCTACCCGAACGTATCTGCTCGTACCTCGTCTCCCGTTCAGCGTCGTCGGCATCCGATAACATGCTGGCGACATCGAAACTCTCCCATGGCTCAGAAGTCACCATTTTCTGACCACTCTCGTTATCCTGAACCTCACCCAGGGATTGCAGTCTGACACGAAAGACAACTTTTCCGCATCGCAGCTCATCACCATCATTTAGCAGTACCCACTGGCTTCCTTCCAACCTTTGCTGATTGACTTTCGTCCCGCTACTACTGTCTAAATCCCGCACCTGTATCTGAGAGTTCATCGAGTAAAGCAAACAATGACGCCGACTGACTGAGCGACTCTTCGGCCGGATTTGGCATTCCTCATGCCGACCAATCATGTAGTAACCGTCCTTCAAGCTTGCCTCCGTTCCGGCTTGGCTGCCGACAGCAAGCACCAAACGAGCGGTTATTTGTTCGATTTTCCCGGGACGGAGCAAGGCGATCACTAGATTGTTTACTGAGAGGATTAGAGGTTATTCACGCACAATAACAACATTACCATTCTCCAACGACTTTACCGCTGGTACGACTTTAGCCTCGGGCCGCACAAAGGAATAAATCGCCAGCACCACAACGCCAATCAAAGCAAGAACCGCAAAGGCTAGCCCCACTCCCAACAGGACCTGCTGAGTCCCGTTACCACGGGAGAGCGGTTCCGCCTGATGCTTCGATTTCGTCGGTTGCCGTTGGTGATAGTACGATGGCGGAGCCGGGTGGCTTGAAACAATGTCTTGCTGCAGATCAGGCACCACAACTGGACGCGAAGCCCCGCCAAGATCGATCGGAGGCAGACCTTCAAAGTCAATGAACTCATCAACCTCAATAACCACATCTCCATCGGCTGATAACGATGTGTCGTCCAGGGTCGCTTGGTACACAGCATCATCGACAGCGGTATCGCTGAGCGGCTCGATACTCCGTGCAGAACGTCGTGATGGCTCACCGACAACCGCACCAAGTCGCGTCAACTGAGCCAAAAGCTCAACGGCTGATTTGGGTCGATCGGCGGGCTGCTTGGCCATCATTCGTTTCAACAGTTCAGCGATTGCCGAGGGGCAGTCCGGCCGCTCGTCTCGAATATCGGGAACCGCTGCTGCTTGGTGCTTCGCAAGGCGTTGCGTAGCACTCCCAAGGAACGGTGGCTTCCCGGCAAGCAGAAAATAGAAAGTACATCCAAGCGAATAAATATCCGACTGAGTCCCAGCCATCGTGCTGTCAATCGCCTGCTCGGGAGCGATAAAATCTGCGGTCCCCATCAAGCGTTGCTTTTCCTGACCTTCACTTTGCGACCACCCAATTCGCGCCAATCCAAGATCGCTTACTTTTAGCACGCCATCAGTTCGCAACATCAGGTTCGATGGTTTGATGTCTCGATGAACGATTCCGCGTTCGTGTGCATGAGCCAATCCTGCGGTAGTCTGCCGCAACACATCCACTGCGTCGGCTACTGACATCACACCATCGCGTTGAACGGCACGCTGCAGATCAATCCCATCGACATACTCGATCACAATGTAAAGCTTCTTACCCGCTTCTGCGAAATCATACGCACGAATAATGTTCGGGTGGTCCAACTGGGCACAAGCCCTCGCTTCGGATTTGAACCTCTCGATCCGTCGCGGGTCCTCGGTCGCCTTGGAAGGCAGAATCTTGAGCGCCATCATCCGTTTCATCACATGGTGCTCGCCCAGATAGACGACCCCCATGCCACCTTTCCCTAACGGCCTCAAAAGCCGGTAGCTACCGAGATAAAAACCCTGGCTGCAACCGGCCAACAATTTCGAAGACTGCCACTTGGTAAGCACGCCAGCATGCACCAAGCCATCGGCGAGCTTTTCTTGTGTGAAACTGGATGCTGCTTCACCTGCTCCCTCACTGGATTGCGACATCAACGAGATCACAACTTTCTTCAGGTCGCCCAGTTCGACCAAACCTGCTGCCAGCGCACGCCGCACGAAGGATCGAGTTGCCTCATCCAATATCGGCCGTTGTGCGTTCGCCAAGTTGACGGACATCAAGACACGCTAATCGCTAAATGAAAGAGGTAAGTGAAGGGTGAGTTGAGATTCCGAATCAATGGCACGCATTGTACCATTCGGCAACCCTAACAGCTAAGTTAATACTTTCCTCTGCAACCCAATTAAGCGGGCAATACGCCCCTTTAATGCTAAGATCCTATGAATCTTTAATGAACATGTCTTCGCAATTAGTCAACAACACACTTGGGGTCGTAATCAACGCGTAATAACATCAATCCATTAGCGGGAGCCGTTTGCCCAGCTAACCCCCTCTCACCAGCCACCAACAAGCTATCAACCCAAGCAGGAGCTTGCTTACCGCGGCCAACTTCGACCAACGTTCCAACCATGGAGCGAACCATGTTGTAAAGAAATCCGTCGGCCTCGATTTCCACAGCTACATGCTCTCGATCGTTCCATTGGTTACTTTGAGCGAAGACTTCACAAGCACGGATTTCTCGAACAGTTGTCTTGCGGTCAGACCCAGAGTTTTGAAATCCACGAAAGTCATGGCGACCTAGAAATCGCCGCGCAGCGATTTGCATCGCTTCCAAATCAAGCTTGGTACGAAGATGCCAACGGAAACGCGATTGAAACGGATCACGCAACCCACCAAGCTGCAACTGATACCGATATCGTTTCCCGATTGCGTCACGAATCGCATGAAAGCCAGGAACGGCTTCGTCAACTTGATCGACGACAATCGAATCAGGCAAATGGGCATTGAGGGCCATCAGCAGTCGCTGCGTCGAATCCCGCCACAGAAGTTCGCAACTGGCTACTTGGGCCAGTGCGTGAACTCCAGCATCCGTGCGGCCACTGCCAATGACGTTGACATGGGATCCAGCGAGCTGTCGCGCAGCATCTTGCAGCTTTCCCTGGATCGTCGGCTTGCCAGGCTGAACTTGCCAGCCAGCAAATTCAGATCCGTCATAAGCGACTGTCAACTTAAAGGTACGAAGCGCCGCCTCGGTCACAGTTGCACCCGTTAAGATTTACCACCAACGGCCGTCGCCCGTTGCACCAACAGTTCCGCGATCTGCACCGCATTCGTGGCGGCACCCTTTCGCAGATTGTCACTCACACACCAGAAAGCAATCCCATTCGGACTGCTGATGTCCTTGCGAATGCGGCCCACGAAAACATCATCTTTTCCATCGCAATCGCGAGGCATCGGATAGGCATGGGTCGTTAGATCATCGACCACGGTCACACCTTCAGCCTGTTCAAACAGTCGAGTCGCCTCATCGACGGACAAGGGCCGCTCTGTTTCCACCAAAATGGACTCACTGTGGCCAATCGCAACGGGGACACGCACGCAGGTCGGACAGACCTGAATCTCCTCGTCCTCCATGATTTTTCTTGTCTCGTACACCATCTTCATCTCTTCGCTGGTGTACCCCTCATGCTTATCGGAACCAATTTGCGGTATCAAATTGAAACCGATGGGATGCTGAAATGTTTTGGGTGGATGAACATCACCCGCCAAGGCTTTCCGCGTGCTGTCGTTCAATTCTTCATTGCCGGAAACACCAGCTCCACTGGTTGCCTGGTAGGTCGATACCACGACTCGCCGCACGCGTGCCGCACGGTGCAACGGCGCCAAAGCGACGACCATTTGAGTCGTGCTGCAATTTGGACTGGCAATGATCCCGGAGTGCGAATCGACCGCATGCGGATTCACTTCGGGGATCACCAAGGGGACGTCCGGTTCCATGCGGTAATATCCGCTTTCGTCAACGACAACGGCACCCGCATCGACAGCCCAGGGCGCGAACTCTTTTGATACCTCATCCGGCGTACTCGCGATCACCAATCCAACATTCCTAAATGCATTGGGATCCAGCAATTCCACCGTCAGTGACTTGCCGTTGAATCGAATCTCCGTACCTACGGAGCGTTCGGACGCCAGCAATTTCAAACGCTTGTGGGGAAATTGACGCTGGGCGAGCTGCTCTAAAACAATGCGACCAACGGCGCCCGTAGCACCGACCAAAGCAATGGTTTCGTACACAGACTGATCAACTAAATGCGAGTTCTAAGATGGTTGAGAAATGGCGAACGTACCAGCGCGTGCCGGCAGCTTCAGCTCGCCTCCCTATTCTTCTTGGTTCTTGATCGCTTCCGGCAAGGATTTATCGACCAAGCCCAGACCTCCACGACCACCGATCAATCGTGACTGAATGTCTTCTTTTACATCCTGAGCGTTGGGTTCCCAAAATTTAACAATCATTTCCTTACCTAAAGGCTTATATGATCGGAACAAGCGGAAACCAACACCACGTGCTGGATCGCTGGTAAACCACCATGGGCTCTTCGGAAAATTAGGATCTTCTTCTTTCCACTCCTCGTCATCCGAGGCAAGTCGGGCAGCACTTCGCAACTGCTCCGGATCCATCTCCCAACTCCCTCCCCGCATCACACAGGGGGATGAAGTTTCCGGCCAACGAACCATTTCCGTTGCATTGAGCGGCCCTTTCGCTTTGGCATAGCTGGCGTAGCCGTCTTCGTCGTATCGGTTTACGGTCCACTCTGCCACGCTACCATGCATGTCATGCAATCCAAAAGCATTCGGTTTTTTACTTCCGACAGGTGGCGCTCCCTCGTCCGCGTTATCAAAATACCACGCGTGATCATCGATCTCATCGGGGCTATCGCCCCAACTGTAAGCGGTTGTCGTACCAGCTCGAGCCGCCCACTCCCATTCGGCTTCCGTCGGCAGACGAAACTGCTGATCCGTAATCAGACTGAGCCATTTACTGTATTGCTGCGCCGAATACTGCGTCATCGTGACCGCCGGTTGCTCTGGCTCCTCACCATATTCAAAGGTGAAACTAGGGTCATAAAGTTCTGTTGGAGCGGTGATGGCATCCGGCCGATTACTGTCGTTTACCTGCCGCTCGCCATCCGCTTCGAATTCTTTAAAGATCAAGTAAAGCCGCATGTACTCCTTATACTCGGCCCAACTGACTTCTGTTTTTCCAACCCACAACGGATCAACAGTGACTTCAATTTGAGGTCCTTCGTCGTCTCCCCGATCCTCTTCGTCCTCTGGGCTGCCCATTTTGTACGTGCCTCCCGGGACCGGAATCATCTCGAACGAGACTTCGGTGCCCGGAATCGCAACCGTGTAAGGCACCATGTAGCCTTCAGGCACTTTGACCGAGGGTCCTGTTTCAGGTTTATCTTTCGCAATCCCAGGCGGAAGATCGGCCGCACTCGCCGAAAATGCGTTCGTTATCGCGATCATGAAGGCAATGGTTGCCAACAAATGCCAGGGGCGGGAATTGCATAATTGCACAGCAGTCACTCATCGGGAGAGGCAAAAGAGGTCCGTAAGACGCTTTATATTACTTGGCGGAGCCCAATTTGCTAAAGGGCCCACTTATTTGCTGGAGAGCCCGTCGATTCCCGACCGCCCCGTCCGATACCGCTGAACGCCCGTTCGAGAAATCGTCGGGCTTACCGAAACGTATGAGGATTCATCGACATCGCATCGGCCCATAAACGATCCACCGCTCCTTGTATTTACCAGCGGCCGTTTTTTCAATCGATCGGGCGAGACCCAAGCTTGACGCTGAATTTCATCGGCATTCGGTCACGAACAGCGCTCAGATTGATCACCGATCCGGATAATGAACCACCGATAATTCGCATCAAGTGCCCCATGTCACGAATTGGCTTGCCGTCGACAGCAACGATCAGATCATCAGGTTGCAAACCTGCGACACCTGCTGGCGAAAGGGGGCTGGTTAACGAGCTGATGATTGCCCCCCGCATCCGGGCGTCTTCCCCAACCAACCGATCATCGCTCACCTCACCAAGTGCCACACCTAGCCAGCCGCGCTCGACCCGACCAGTTTCTCGGATACGTTGGTAAACCTGTCTGGCCACATTGCTAGGAATCGAAAAACTAACCCCTTGGTACGTATCGCCCACGATCGCCGTATTGATCCCCACCAGTGATCCGTGAACGTCGACAAGTGGGCCCCCACTATTTCCTGGGTTTACCGCGACATCACTTTGCATGAAATCTTGATAGCGAGTGCTGGCGCGAATCTTGCGGTGCTTACCGCTAAGGATGCCGAATGTCACTGTGCGATCCAAACCAAACGGACTCCCAACGGCCCAAACCGGTGAACCAACACGAAGACGATCGCTGTCACCCCACTGGATCGGCATCAAGCGATCCGCTTGGATTTTCAACACGGCTAAATCGGTAAGAACATCCGTACCCATGACCGTCGCCGAACATCGTCGACCATCGCTGAGAGTTACCGTAATGTCCTCTCCATCGGCGATCACGTGCCGATTAGTGACCACATATCCTGCCGCATCAACGACAACGCCACTGCCCTGATCAGTCGAAGGTAAAGCAGAGTGCGATAACAGGCGTGCCATGTTGGCGTCATCTAATGACGGTCGCCGCTGAACATCAATGTGAACGACGCTGGGCCCGACGGCGGACGTGACCATTTGATATGCCTGGCTGAGGGCATCGAGCGAAACATTTCTCAGGCCTTCATTGCCCGTTTCATATTCAGCACGGAGTTCACCACGATGCCAAGCGTAACGGATCTCTTCGACCACGCGGGGAACCACAAACCTTGCCGAAACCAACATCACAGCGAGTGTGGCAAGCAACATCAAACTCTGAGTGATTGGATCATTCCGGCGTCCAAGTTCCCCTTGTTTGACTGCTTTAGCCGAGCGATCCTGCGGTGCGAGTTCATAATCTTCTGCGTTCAATGCCGGCGAGGCATCAATCCGAGTTAATTGCAGATCTCGCAACGCCGCAACTTCCTCCACCTGCCCCGCGGTCAGTTCTGCCTTGGATACCCCCGTTTCCGATGGAGTCAGATTCCGCGTCGGAGACGTCGGATCAAATAGGTCGCGTCGCGGGTCGTGTGACATAAGGGCTCGCTACGGCCTCGGGGTGGCGAAACTGCAAATAACAGAGCCTCCATTGTAGCGCGTCGACCGCCCCACTAGCGAACAAATTATTGGTCCCACCCGTGAAGAGTTCACACTAGGACCCGGCAAAAACGAACCAAACCATCCGTTTTCATGGCTTTCGCACTTTTTAAGCAATCGAAGGGGCAAGCAAGACACCCCGTACCAATCGCTCTTTCAGCAAACAAGCCATTGCCTACCCCCCGTCGGATGTTAACCTTGGCCCTTTCGGTCGATCAGCAGACCGTATATTCGGTGAACTCAGCCTGATCGAGCGGACGAGCGGGGTCGCGCCCTACGACAAAGCCGGTAAATTGGTCGGATCGAACACCAGCGAGAATCTGAAACATCATGCCCAACTCTGTAAGCAACTCGATCTACGAGGCCCTCGCCGGCATTCGCCTGATCGATCCTCACACCCATATCAACCCGTACACGCCCGCATCCACCACCTTGGCGGACCTGCTCGGATACCACTACTACACCGAACTGGCCCATTCGTCGGGAATGCCCAAGAGCCATATCGAAGAAGCAGGGATTCCCCCAGACGAACTGGTTCGTCGATTGGTGCTGAACCTCTCGTCAATTGAAAACACAGCCCAATATCGCTGGCTGATTGAGATCTGCCGCCGGTTTTTTGACTTTGATGGAGATCGGCTTGATGCCTCCAACTGGGAAGCGGTTTATGCCGCCGCCGAAAAAAAGATGAGCCTCGCTGATTGGCCTCAATCAGTTCTTGATCAGAGCAACGTCGAGTCCGTTTTTCTGACAAACGACTTTGATGACACACTAGATGGGTTCGATACCGACACTTACGTCCCCTGCTTGCGCACTGACGATCTAGTTTTCCATCTCGCCAAAAGCGAAACCCAGCAGCGCCTGCAGGAATGCAGCCAGGTTGATCTCGATGGCAGCCTGACCGGTTTGCGGGCAGCCCTGGAACAGCGTTTTGAACATTTCGTCTCACGAGGCGCCCGAGCATGCGCGATTTCGTTACCCCCGAGCTTTGAACCGACCCCGGTCGCTGATGGTCGAGCCAAGACAGCATTAAATGAAATCCTTCGCCGCGGGCTTTCGGCTGACCCTTCGAATCAAGCGGCGGTGTCACGCCATGTGTTCTGGACGCTTGCGGAACTATGCGACGAATTCGGGATTCCGTTCGATCTAATGATCGGCGTCAATCGTGGTGTCTACGCTGACGGTGTTTATCAAGGACAGGACCTCTATGACAGCCGTGTCTCACTGATTCAATACCGGGAACTGTTCAACGCATTCCCAGATCTCAAGTTTCCGATCTCTGTGTTAGCGAGTGTGACCAACCAAGAACTGGTGAGTTACGCGTGGATCTTTCCAAACGTGATCACCAACGGCCACT
Source organism: Rubripirellula sp. (assembly GCA_029213145.1). Taxonomy (GTDB): domain Bacteria; phylum Planctomycetota; class Planctomycetia; order Pirellulales; family Pirellulaceae; genus Rubripirellula. Next base: position 48,480 of record JARGNK010000024.1, read on the forward strand.
GGTGGTACAGCAATACACCATCGTTCATTACCAGAGATGCAACGGCGAGACTCGAAGCCGTCCCTTGCACCAAGCAAATTGGCTACTACAGCGATGCCTACAAGCTGGAATTCGTTTGGCCCAAATTTGACATGTACCGGCGTATCTTGTCGAACATCTTGGCAGATCACTTCGTGATTGGATCTCAATGGAGCGAGGAACGAGCAATTGAATTGGGGCGTCGCGTCTTGCGAGACAATGTGGAATTGATATTCCCCAAACCAAAATCAATCGACCGTACGGTTGCCGATAAATTGCGTACTCAACGGGTGACCACTGAAGGCACTTGGATCGAATCCGATCCAAGTGCCGATGGAGACGCTTCAAGCTTTGCAACAGTCAGGATAGAGGACACGCCGGCCAATTCAGCGGAAACCCTTGACCCGCTTCCAAGTGAGGATGAAATCAAAGCAGTTGATCTCGATGATGTTGAACTGTTAACCGGCAACGCAGCAATCACGGACCACGAGACACTTGCGGCCGATGTCGATCTCGAGCCTTTGGACGTAGGCGATTTGACGGGTGACACCGACGACAAAGGAGCAGAGAAGATTCAGATGCTTCGGGGAGACGGCTCTTTCGAAGCAGACGAGGAGTCACTCAAGGTCAAGCCAGATCCCATGACCGGGGAGTTGAGATTTCCTAATCCCTCCGAGAAGGACGAAACCGAACTCCCAGGCACAGAAACGGATGAATATGATACGCTTGAGGACGAAAGCAGTCAGTGATCAGGAAACCGGGATGCGAGGCAGCTAGTTGATGAAGGGAATCAACTAGCTCGCTCAGACTCAATTCGATTGATCGCATTCAGCATGGCTAGGATCGTGCTTTCGACGCTATCGGTACTCACGCCCACACCTCGATAACTACGGCCCTTGTGTTCAACTTCTAAGTTGACTTCGCCAATTGCGTCCCGACCCAGGGTAGCGCTGCGAACTCGAAAATCTTTGCAAACTAATTCAATCCCAGTGATTTTCTCGACTGCCCAAAACGCGGCATCAATCGGGCCATCTCCTTGCTCCACTCGCTCGGTTTGCTCCTTCTCACCGTGCCGGAGAGTTAACTCGACCTGCGGGCTACGTCGATGCCCACTGGTAACGACATAGTCAACTAACGACCACTGCTCATCCGCGAGCCCGCTGATCTGTTGCTGCACTAAAGCGATAATATCGCCGTCGTAGATTTCCTTCTTCTTATCGGCGAGTGCTTTGAACTGCTCGAAGACCTCCCGCAGTTGCTCGCCTGTCAAAGTGAAACCAAGCGTCTTAGCACGATCTGCCAATGCCGCCCGACCGCTATGCTTTCCGAGGACTAAATCCGTCTTGGCAAACCCGACATCCTCAGGGGACATGATTTCATAGGTGCTGCGTTCTTTCAGCATTCCATCCTGATGAATCCCCGATTCGTGCGCGAAAGCATTCCGCCCGACAATCGCCTTGTTGCGTTGAACCTGAATGCCGGTGGTTTTGCTGACCAAACGACTAGCAGGAACCAATCTTTTTGTATCGATGTTGGTTTTGCATTCGTAATAATCAGAACGAGTTCTTAGAGCCATCACCACCTCTTCCAAGGCCGCATTTCCAGCGCGTTCTCCAATCCCGTTGATGGTGCATTCAATTTGCCCCGCACCCGCTTGAACGGCTGCCAAACTGTTGGCGACCGCCATACCAAGATCATCATGGCAATGCGTGCTGATCACCGCTTTGTCGATATTTGGCACGCGTTCGCAAAGCATGGAGAATCGATCGTAGATCTCACGAGGCGTCGCGTATCCAACGGTGTCAGGAATGTTGATCGTTGTCGCGCCCGCGTCGATTGCGGCTTCGACCACCTGGCAAAGGAAGTCATGCTCGGTACGGCAGGCATCTTCCGGAGAAAATTCAACATCATCACAATAGCCGACCGCACGTCGAACACCCGCAACCGCACGTTCCACGACCTCATCGGGACTCATCCGTAGTTTGAATTCCCGGTGGATCGCACTGGTTGCCAAAAAAACATGAATCCGTGAGCTCGGGGCGTGCTTGATCGCCTCCCAAGCCCGATCAATATCCTGGTCACTACATCGTGCCAAACCACAGATCGTCGACCCGCGAACCGTTTGAGCAATCAGCTTGACCGCCTCGAAATCTCCCGGCGATGCGATTGGGAAACCAGCTTCGATAACATCAACACCCATTTCCGCCAGCAGCTGAGCAACCTCCAGCTTCTCCGTCAAATTCATACTGGCCCCCGGGGATTGCTCACCATCCCGAAGCGTAGTGTCGAAGATTTTGATGGTTCGAGCGGCACCCGATCCGGAAGTATCTGTGGAAGCGTCGTTCACCGTCTTAGGCTGCGACATCGCTAACTCACCTTTGCTGAAGTTCTTGTCAACACGATCGCACAAAACACATATGAATTGAACGATACAAAAAAACCCGAGTCGCGACCGACTCGGGTTTGGTGTCATGCTGTTTTCATTAAACCGGCCAACACACCCTCATCGCTCGCCAAAAAGGCGTTGCAAACGTAGCAGCGATAGTAGGATGGGCTGTGTGATCATGTCCGCTATGTTAGGCAGGAAACCACGATTGGGTCAACGGTTCACAGCAGCAGTTTTTTTCCGGGGCAAATCCAATTTTCATCTCGGGTCGGTAACGGCCAAGCAGAACCGGTAAATCCGGGGCAAAACCAGGTCTGATGGCCCATCGACGGCACTTGGCCCTGCCGCCGTTTAAGCCTGCACACGATGGTATTTGGCCCTGAAGGCGACGGTGCTCGGCCCACTTTCGGTGGAATTGGCCCGCCAGACGTATAGCCTTCTCAAGCCGTTCGTGCGTTCACCACTAGCTTTTTTACGGGCTAAGCAGCGGCCTTGGGAACTTCCTTGCCTTGCAATTGGTAAACATAGCGAAGAACCTCCGCCACTGCTTGATACTGCTCCGGAGGAATAACGTCACCGACCTCGACTGTCTTGTACAGAACTTGGGCAAGCGGCTTACGTTCCACCACCGGAATCCCATGTTCCAGTGCCGTGCGCCGAATTTTTTGGGCCAACGCCCCTGCCCCCTTCGCGAGGACGAGCGGTGCGGGCATCGAGACCGGATCATATTGGATCGCGATCGCCAATTCAGTCGGATTGCTGACAACCACATCTGCCTTCGGGACATCCGATTCCGCCCGCTGCATCATTAGCTGACGTTGAACCAATCGCCGACGAGCCGCAACCTGAGGGTCCCCCTCTGTCTCTTTCATCTCATCCCGCACCTCTTGATCTGTCATCATTAGGTCTTGCTCGTGCTTCCATTTCTGGAAGGCAAACTCAAGAACCGCCAAGAGGAATAGCGCGGCGCCAATCCAAAGACTGGTACCCACCAGAGTATTAAACAACACCGTGGCGATTTGCGGCACACTCAGCGAAGCAAGATTGAGAATCGGATTGCGGTAATGCAACACCGCGCTGTAGGCCACGACAGCAATCACTGCCACTTTGAACAGACCAAACCCAAGCCGGGCAACGCCCTGCATGGAGACAATCCGTTTGACGCCAGAAAGAGGGTTGACGTGATTCAGCTTGGGAACGATTTTCTTTGGACTAAACACGATCCCGGTTTGCAATAGGTTCACCAAGATTCCGGCCAACAGCATGACCAACAACATGGGAACACAAGCGATTGCCAAACGGGCAGCGTAGCCAAGCAGCCAGTGAGCTGCATCGGATGTACCAAGCGGTCCAATGCGTGGTGTCGAAAGTGAATCTTCCATCGCTGCGGCCAGCTGACGGGCGGCAGGACCACCCAACATCCACAAGCAAGCGACCGCTGACAACAACAAACCAGCCGAAGTCAGATCCTGACTGCGGACGACCTGCCCCTCCTCGCGAGCCTGACGCCGGCGGCGATCAGTCGCGACGTGTTTCTTATCTCCCGAACTATCGGCCATCGTTTCTTACCATTGGTTGGAAGCAATCACCACAGCGCGGTAAGACGTTCGGCGGCCAACGCCAACTCATCATGAAAAATCAGTCCTACTGAACCGACTGTAATCGAGAACACGATCAACATTGCCAATGCATTAATACTCAATCCAATCGCGAGCACGTTGATTTGAGGCAAGGTCCGACTGATCAGACCAGTGACTAAGTTGCTTAACAGCAATGCCGCGATAACCGGTGCTGCCACGCGCAGTCCGGCTGACATCCCAGCCGACAATTGATCAACAACCAGCGTCATCATCGATGACCGAAATTCGACATGCCCAGCCGGCATAGCCTCAAAGCTTTCCAAGAGCAAATTGAGGACAATCCGGTGCCCACCAATGGCCAACATAATCGCTGTGACCAGCATCCCTACCAATCTGGCAATCGAGGGCATACTGGCTGACGAAGTCGGATCGACCGCATCACCCAACTGCATACCGCCCGTGCTGGTGATCGCTTCACCACCCAACTGCAGACCTGTAATGATCAATTGAACGGTCGCACCAATCAATAATCCAATCAATGCCTCACGGGCAATTGCAATCGTCAAATCGATCAGATTATCAATGGTTGGCAAAGATTCCGCCTCACCAATCCCAGCAACCGATGGCAATAACAGCACGGTCAACAGGAAGGCCAAAAAGGCTCGCACTCGCCGTGGAATGCCAACGCCAATCGCCGGCATGGCCATCAGCAAGGTACTTAACCGAGTCAGCACCAGGATGCCCAATACCAGATGATCCACTGCGTACTGCGCTAGCGATTCCATTACGGCGTGCCTGCGTTCTCGAATACTGTTCGAGTGAACTCAACCATTCGCATCATCAGCCATGGCAGACACACAATTAAGACACCAGCCATCGCTAAAATCTTAGGAACGAAAGCTACCGTTTGGTCCTGAATCTGTGTCAATGCCTGCATCAAACCAACCAACAAGCCAGCCAACATCCCAATCAGTAACATGGGCGCAGCAATCACGACAGCAGCCATCAAGGTGGTGCGGCATAAGTCGACGGCCATGGACGCATCTAACATCGCGCAAAGATCCTCAACCAATCGTTCCGAAACTGTCCATTAACATCTGCACTACTAAACGCCAACCATCAACCAAAACGAACAGCAGCAATTTGAACGGCAGCGAAATGACTTGCGGTGGCAGCATCAGCATCCCCATCGAAATCGTGACACTGGCCACCACCAAATCCACAATTAAAAACGGCAGATAGATTTGGAATCCCATCAAAAAAGCCGTCTTCAGTTCGCTCAGGATATACGCAGGCAAAAGAACTCTAAGCGGCACATCCTCAAAGCTCGAAGGCAGCGGCGCATCGGGATCCATGTAGTGAAAGAATAGATAAACATCATCGTGATTACCGGCAACATCGATTTGATTCGACATGAACTCACGAATTGGAATGGAACCCGCGTCATAAGCCTCTTCCAGCGCCATAGAACCGTTCGCCTCGGTGTAAGGCTTGACAGCGTCCTCGTACACGCGAGTCCAGACGGGCGTCATCACAAACAAGGTCATGAACAGAGCAACACTGGTCATGACCTGACTCGGCGGCAACGATTGCAGACCAATCGCCTGACGCAATAAACCCAGCACGATGATGATCCGCACATAGCAAGTTGTCATCAGCAGCACGGCCGGCGCCAAACTCAGCACCGTCAGCAGAAGCATGACCTGCAAGCTACTGGCGAGTCCCTCTGGACTCGTCCACTGCTCAGGCCCTCCCGCCAAACCATCGAGAGCCTCCAGCGGCACAATCGTGGGTGTCTTATCCACCAACGTCGCCGAGGAATCCACGGTAACTCCCGAGGGAGCTGTGACTACCGATTGATCCCGACTCTCGACACCCGTCTGAGCTGCAACCGGAATCGCCGTCCAGGCAACCCATATCAAAAATAACAACGATCGTCTGGACCCGTTCACGCAACTCCACTCCGGGGATCATCTTTAAACAATCTTCGGAGATTAGAGAATTTTCTACTCTGAACGGAAGATGAAAAAGCAGGCGATGCTAGCAACTAGAGCCTGGATTCACCCCACGGCTACCAAGTTCGGCTTCCCGCTACGATTGGTCAGCACCAAGAAACGAGGTTAGGCAGCACCAAATAGACGCTGGTGGTGATACAGCATCAAATAGACGACGACACCGGTCACCGATACGTACATCCAAATCGGGAAGGCAAACTTCACGAGTTTCTTATGCGCCACAAGCCGACCCTTCATCGCAAGATAAACCGCTCTGAGAACGAGGACAGGGACGGTCAACGCGAGCATCAAGTGCGTACCCAGAACCCCGTAATAGCAGTACCTAAAAGCAGTGGGGGCCACAGCAGGATCCTCAGGAAATCGTTTATTCCATTGCCCCGTGGTTTGATAAAGGGCTCCCTTGTGAAGCAGATAGAGTAGTAAAAAGACAGCACTAACTAGAATTGCAGTCAACATCAGACGCTGGTGCACCCGTGCTCGACCGTTTCGAATGGCTCGCAGAGCAAGCACCAGCAGCACTGTCGCGGTCGCATTTAGCGTCGCGGTCGCGTGCGGCAAGTTATCAGCCAAAAACTGCCAACTCATCATGATCAACCTTCGCCTTCAATCATTCCCGAAATGGTCTCTTTTAGACGCTCCAACTGGACCGGCTCAGACCAAGTGTAAAAGCCCTCGATTTCGCCGGCCGGATCGACCAAGACGAATCTTTCGGTGTGAAACTTCTGATCAACCGGTTGTTGAAAAATCTCGGCACCGATACGACGGATGTAGGTTAGGTCGCCCGTCATGAACAACCACTGCTCTGGATCGGCACCAAATCGTGCTGCATATTCGCGTAACTGCTCCGGTGTGTCTGTTTCCGGATCGACCGAAATCGCGACGAACCTTACGCCCTGCCCTTCAAATTCATCCTGCAGTTCCTTGATCTTCTGGTTCTGCTGGACACAGATGCTCGGACAAGTGCTGAAGAAAAAGCTAACAATGTAAGGCTCTCCGACGAGATCCTCGCTACGAATCGTCTCGCCACTTCGCTCCGTCAACTCAAAGCGACTCAACCATGCCTCTCCCTCCGGCGGTTTCGCCGGCTCAGGATTCTCAATCCCCGAGAAATCATCACCCTCGAGCAATGGGTCTTCATTAGTAAAGACAACATCATCCGGGCCAGGTCCATTCGCCGGCCGAAAGGCACGCATCGTCATTCCTAAAGAAACGCCTACGATAAGAATCAAAGCGACATTTACCAACATTCGCATCAATTTTCCCCCTAAACAATGACATCCGCTTTACGGCTACCGCGGATCAATCGCCAAGCCACAATCGTGCATAGCACGGCAGTGACCACTGTAACTACCCAGCAAGCGATCGGGGATGGTGTGAATCCTGCAGACCCGAAACTGAATTCAGGAAACAACAGACGCCGCATCTCGACCATTGAGTAACTGAGCGGATTCGCCCTCATCACCCCACCCAATATCCATTGCCCCAGCGAGGCTTTGGGGCCCAGCATGGGAATCGGGAAAAAGGAACCGCTCAGCAACCACATCGGCATCAGCCCAAGCATCATTATCGCATGAAACCCTTGCGTGCTCTCCATTGGCCAAGCAACGATCATTCCCAGCGAGCACATTGCGATCGCGATGAATGCCATCAATACCAGTAAAGGAATCAAAGACGCATTCCACTGGACCGTCCCGAGAATCAGCACCAGCAACAGGAAAGCCACTGCCTGAACCCACGCGATCACCGATCCGCCCACGACTTTACCAAGCAGCACCGGTAGCCGTCCGACAGGTGCCACCAGAACAGATTGCATGAATCCTTCCCGGCGATCTTCAATCACAGAAATCGTCGAGAAGATCGCAGTGAACAACACAATCAGCCCGAGCGTGCCCGGCAAGAAATACTGCAGGAAATCCAAATCACCCGCTCCACTGAACGCCCCCTTCAACCCGGTTCCGAATAACAGCCAAAACACAAGTGGCTGCAAGATAGCAGCCGTGACTCGATTGCGTTGTCGAAAAAAACGCACCCACTCTCGCCACGCCAACATCCATGCCGCGCTCAGTGCATCCCCCACCGTTACTGAATCCTCCGGTGACATTGAATACGAATCAGTCGCTGTTAATGTTTCACGCTTGGACGGCTCTAAATTCACGCTTCAGTCTCCCCGAAGCCATATCCTGTTCGAGCGATAAAGACATCCTCCAAACTTGGTCGTCCGACAGCAATCGACTGACACGCATCACCCAGATACTCCATTAATTGCGGAACAAGCTCCCGGGGATTGCTAGACTGTACTCGCAAGCGATCTTCCATCTGCAGTGCCGCCATCCCACGATCTTCCAGCCATTGCACCGCGCGAGATATTTCGGAAGTTTGAATGGTGACGATTCCATCCCCCAATTCGGCGCGCAGATTGGCAGGAGAATCGCTCGCAATAATCTTACCGCGATTCATGATCGCCACACGATCTGCTTTATCTGCTTCCTCCATTAGGTGCGACGTCAACAACACCGCTACTCCCTGGCAAGCCATTTGCCGAAGTGCCTCCCAAAGACTCAGCCGAGAGGCTGGATCTAATCCGGTGCTTGGCTCGTCAAGAAGCAACAGCGGTGGGTGGTGCAGCATTCCCTTCACTAATTCGACGCGTCGCTTCAAACCACCGGAGAGCGTTTCACATCGATCACCTCGACGATCAACTAGTTCCAATTGCCGCAGAAGCTCTTCTCTTCGGGCGTTCAGTCGTTTACCGCTGATCCCATAAAGAGCGCCTTGGCAAGCAATGTTCTCATCAACGGTTAGTTTCTTGTCCAGGCTCGGCGATTGAAAGACGATACCGATCCTGGCACGCACGCCAAGCGGGTTATCGCTGGCTGAAATCCCAGCGACTTCGATCACACCCTGCTGGATCGGCATCAGTGTGGAAAGCAAACGAAAAAGCGTTGACTTACCACTTCCATTGGGGCCGAGGAGAGCCAGGATTTCGCCGGCACATATTTCCAAATCAACACCATCCAGCGCGATCGGATCGCCATAGCGATGGCGTACCTCACGTACAACCGCGACGACATTAGGCGGCGGAACCACTCGGCTAACGCTGGTAGAGATCACAACAGCGAATCACCAAAACAGACGAAATGTGCAGATCGCTAAGACCGCAGGAAGCACTAATAGCGACGAACGCAATAACTTCCGCGCCTGTTCATCACTCGGCGTCGACATAAAACCTACGGAAGCCATTAACATCGGTGTGGTACTCCCAACTGCGGCGATCGCAGCGATCGTGCCCTGAATCCACCCCCCGGGCAGAAAACAAAGAACGATTGCACAGCCCATTAACGCCAGCGAACCACTCACACTCTGAATGCCAGCACTCCACCCGGTCGGATCTTCAGTCGTCGTCATGCGGAATCCAGCCTCCCCATATTGCCGACGGTACAGCCACGCAATCGACATAAAATGAGGGTACTGCCAAGCGACCAACACACCAACGAGCAACCAACCTGGCAGGTCCATCAAAGTCCCTCCCATCGCCGTGTAGCCAATCAAAACGGGCAACGCCCCCGCGACCGCGCCCACCGTCGTGTTCCAGGCGGTACGCGTTTTCATCGGAGTGTAAACAAGGACATAGAGAGCCCAAGTTACAAGACCCATCATCGCCGGAATTAATCCAAAAAACGAATGCAACATTGACGTGCCGACTGCCAGCAATGTCAACATGTAAACAGTCGCAACGACTGCATGTATCCTTCCCGCCGCCAGCGGACGATTGGCCGTTCGTGTCATACGCTGATCGATGACACGCTCCCAAATCTGATTCGCCGCGCCGGCACTACCTGCGACTGCGGCAGTCGCGACCAACAACCACAACAGTTGGCCGCTCGGAACCAAGCCTCCTGCACCAATCATCGCGGTGGCAGCTGTCGTCACCAAAATCATGACGACAATGCGCGGTTTCGTTAACTGAATTAGATCAGTTAGGTAGCCGCTCACTCGGTCGCGAGCGGTCGTTGTAGTTTGGCCCACATTCGCGGACCTTTCCTCATCGATCGACAACGCAACCAGCGATTCGCCTGCGTCACAAACTGGTGAAGCAGGTTTCGGTGGTTCAGCGGTCAATAAATCCGTAGCCATCGACAGAGATCATCCGAGGTTAGCAGAAAGGGTGGTTTGGGACTGACATCGACGAATTCGCGCCATGCGGAGCAAGGTTAAGGTAGCTACCGCGAGGATCAGCGACCCCGTCGCCACGTGGGCCGTAACGATGATCGATTCGGTGAACCCTTTGGCTTGGATCAGGAATCCGCTTGCCCCTGGTAAGGACCTTAGGAATACCGGCCAGCCATAGTTGACCACCCATGTCCCTGTCCCCAACGCAATTTGTACGCCCACCAATCCTATCAGAGCTCCGCCTGGACGCGACAGCGTCAAATCGCCGCACCGGCGAATCCCAGCATAAAGCAGCCCGGTCAGGATCCACAGGGCGAATGCCGTCATCACGTGAATTGCAACGATTAGCGTGAAATATCCAGGCGGTGTGGTGGGCTGAACATGCCGTAATTGGGCCCCGAGAACCAGCTGTAGATAACTGATTGCGAGAATCGCACCACTGCATACCAGCCAACGTCGATTGAATTTAGGCAACGACTCGGCGGGAACAGACCCGGCCCGCGACCAAATCGAGCTCGTAACGACCGCACAGGCCACGCAGAGAGAAAAAACTGCCGGTCCGAAACAGCCATGAATCATTGCCAATGTCCGATCACTTAGCAGGACACGCATCCCTCCCAAAAGGCCCTGAGATATCACGGCCGCAAGGATTCCAACCGCCAACCACAAGACCCAACGCCGAGGCTCTCGAACCTTGGCCGCCACAACGATACCAATCGCAACCAATCCCACTACCGCGCCTAAAAGACGGTGTCCGTGCTCAATCAACAGGTCAAAAGGCCCGTACACCCAAGTCGTTAAAGGATATAGAAATAGGTTGTAACCATAAGTTCCGGGCCAGTCTGGCACTGCCATCCCGGCGTCGTAAGTGGTAACCAGACCCCCAACCCAGATCAGCGGCCAAACTAAACAGACAGCCAGCACCGCTAAGCGATGCAAGGTTTTGGCGGGTGGCCCCACCTCCGTTCCGATCTGGCTCTCTGACATCTCTAACTGTCTCGCCTTCGTTTTGCATGCAACTGCTCACCTACGATCGCCCCGGCGACACACCCGCTAGCCGCAAAAATTGCACCCGCTACCAACCCACCAAAGCCAAGAGCCGACATCGTGAGAACACCGGCACTCAAACCTAAAATGGCGCCGATTGAACGGTAAGTATCACGGCTGGCACCCTGGCCGCTGGGAAGTTGCCGCATCATCCTTACTCTCCCTCACCCAATTCATCTTCTCCGTCAGCGGAGCGTGGCTCAGGCACCGCAGCGGCGCGAAGATATCGCACCAGGTCCCAAATCTGATCATCCGTCAATCCGAGCCCGTTCGGCTCTTCCACGACGGCGACCGCTGGCATAGGCGTCCCGGCGATACCCTGTGTGATGCGGCGGTACAAAGTCTCTGGTTCCGAGCCACCGCGAAAGACTCCTAATTGCAAATTTCTTGGCTGGACTGGTCGCGGCCGCGGCGCGCCCGCTTTGCGAAATGGTCTCATCGCGTCTCGATCTTTCGGATCGAGTCCCAAGCGAGTCGAATATTCTTTCGCCCAATCGTCGTAATCCAAAGTCACCGCCTGACCGTTCCCGTTGGGTCCATGACAACCAACACAGTTGGCGATCGGTCCATGGAAGATCTTGTCGCCTCGTGAAATCGATTCGCTCAGCGACTCGCCTTGCAGATCGCGGTATGTACTCGGCACATCAATGGGTTGTGCCTGCCCCCAGTCACGAGCGACTCGATTTAAAACATCATGGACCGCTTCTTGTCCCTCAGTGCCAGAATCCAGCGTCAGCTTCGCCTCATCACTCGGGGCGGTTTCTTCGTAGCCGAGCTGATCAACAGCCGCCGCCATCAGGCGGCGTTCGAATTCGCCACGAACCGAAAGATAGATAACGTAGTCGACCAGCGCCTCGATATCCTCATTCGCAAGCAGTGTGAACGCCGGCATTCCTGTCCCGGGGACGCCGTGCTTTAGAAGCGACCGCAAATCGTCTCTCGTCGGCTTTTCCCCGCGTTCCGTCGACTTCCACTTGAAAACACCGTGGCGAAAGTCACGCGGATACGGATTTTGCGTGGCGCTGGCAGGCCCCGCTCCATCGCCCGCGACCCCATGACACGTAACGCAATGCTCCCGGAACAACCCGAGGTGCGTCCCATCCTCTTCGCTACTGACCGGCCCGGCCGCCCGCACGAGATTTTCAGCATCGACTAAACCGACAAAAGTATCATCGTCGAACCAGGAACTCGGCCACTGCGGCTCGTCCGGCGTGCCGAACAGGCTCACCGCAACCTCATTTGTATCGTTCTTCGCGGCGTCAGCGGGAACGCTTCGCGTCCTCGCAAGTGTCAACGAGAATACCTCGTTGGCGGGAAACTGCTCAACCGCGATATCACAGCCGATGCCCGACAGAGCCAGAATTGCAATGATTATGGAGAGTTGACGCACGGTAGAAACAAGCCATCGAGTACCAAACTGAACGGCTATTGAACCGCAAGATCACCGCCGCGGTAAACCATCTGCGACCTTTCGTCCACCACAAACCCATTGGATAGGGGAGCCGTCGGCGCGCTGCTATCAGTGGTAGCGTCTGTAACCCGCGAATAACGCGATTGAAGTGCAGGCGACCGAACAATTTAATGCCAAACGGACGGTGGCCTGCGAAGACTGGCCGGAACTCTTCACTCCCCGACCGATGGTGCCCTTCACCACCCACCACGGCGGCGTAGACGCTTCTTAAGCTCCTCTGGGCCACTACAACTGGCGAAGCAGATGAGCGAAGGCTGCAGAGCGGTCCATGGAACTCAAATTTCTTCTCGGCAGAGCCTGAATCGATCGCCTGCCGAAAACAAGCCATTGCGACCGTAATCCGCTGTGCTAAGTCCGACTCGCTGGTCTCACCTCGTCCGCACAAAAGAGTCCCGCCAGCGAATTTGACGCGACTGACTTTCGTAGTCTCCGCTCAAGACATCCACCAGCCGATTATGATCGCAGGCCAAGCAGAGTTGTTTCAGACGGAACCACAAGCGACTTTTCGTCAGCCGCTGGGCATCGGCTCTTTGAGCAATCAGTCGGCAAAATCAGCAGGAATCGTGACGGTACCCAGATCATTCATGCCTGGCTTGATGTCAATTTCAAAGCGGCTACGACTCCATTCCTCGTCCTTGCCATCGACCTTGACTTCCTTGATTCCGCCAGCCTCGTGATAAACCCGAAAGACAAGTTCACCCGCAGGCAAACCCTTGATCAACAAGTCACCATTCTCGTCGCTTTTGGCTGCAAAATGATGATCCAGAACGACAATGTAAGACTTCATCCAAGGGTGGATATTGCAGTCGATTGGAATCGGTGCAGGCTCGCTCTCTTTCAGCTCAACCGACTTTTCTTGCCCGGCTGGAATCGTGAAGTTCTGTTGCTTGTTATTGAAGAACCCTAGATTCGCATTGTGTCCAACGGTATCGGGATTCGTAACTTTCAACGTGTCGCCAGTCTGTGCAATCACGATGTGCGGTTCGAATCGGCACTTGTCATTGGCCAGCGTGTGAGTCTTGTTCGCAGGGGCCACGTCATCAAGTTTCGATCCACCGCGACCGGTGTAGACATACAAAACGACGTTTTTGATTCCCTTGTTATTAGGGTTCACCACCAAACGTTCATTTACGAGTTTGTGCTTGCCGCAATACTCCACGTCTTTGTCAACATTGACCAAGGCTGGCACCGCAGCGGCACCACCGAATTCAAAGCGAACCTTCAAGTCGCCGGTTTGCGCACTCGCAATCGAGCAGAGGGTGAGAGTAAGGGCAGAAGCAAGGCAGAATAAGCGTTTCAAAGTTGACTCTCCAGGTTGGGGGAAGCGTTCGCGTCGCGGTGGTTGTATCGAGCGGAGTTGATGCGAGGCGAGATCGGTCGACTGAAATGATCACACCCCACCGTTGTATTCTATCGCACCGGTTGAAAAATCCCAGAAGTGCGATCAGGCGTGCGAATAAATGGCGAATGGCGACCGCATTGGAGGCTGCGATCGCCGCTCGCCGAATTAGTCGTCATTGAAGAAAGCGCCATTTGAAGGTGGGGCAAGGGCAATGGCAGAATTCAATCCTCGGCGGGTAGAAACATTATTTTAGCCACCACTGGCATCTTGTCCACCATAGCGAGGCGTGTTCGGCGGATCTTTCCACTTTACAAGCGCCAGCCACCGGCTCCCCTCCTCGGAGAAACCATCCCCTATCGGTTAAATTGCGCGTTGGAAAATCGGCACTCATCGCGAAGCACACAGCTGGACAAAGAAAAAAATGAAGGTTTTGGTAGTCGGCAATGGCGGTCGTGAACACGCACTCGCTTGGAAAATCTCGCAGAGCCCGCGTGTGACCGAGGTCTTTGTAGCACCTGGCAACGCGGGAACGGCCCGCGATGCAACCAACGTTCCGATCGAGGTCTCGGATCAAGCTGGCCTGATTAAATTCGCCAAAGACAATGGCATCGATCTGACAGTCGTTGGACCTGAGGCACCGCTCGTAGATGGACTGGTCGATGCGATGGAAGCAGAGGGCCTGCGAGCCTTCGGCCCCAGCGGACAAGCAGCCGAATTGGAAGGCAGTAAGGTCTTCTGCAAAAACCTCTTGCATACCGCCAATGTCCCAACCGCGACCTATCGCGCCTTTCGTGATGGGGATGAAGCCAATCGCTATATTCGCGATCGCTACAGCGATCCCCAAGAACCAGTTCAAGTCGTCGTAAAAGCAGACGGACTGGCAGCCGGAAAAGGTGTCATCGTTTGTGATACCCGCGAGCAAGCACTGGTTGCGATCGATCGGATTGCCTCTCGTCGCGAATTTGGTGCCGCCGGCAAAGAGCTGATCATTGAAGAAAAACTAATTGGACAAGAGGCCAGTGTGCTGGCGATCACCGACGGGGAAACAATCCTCACACTACCAGCGGCACAAGACCACAAGCCGGCTCATGATGGTGACACAGGTCCGAATACAGGCGGCATGGGAGCCTACTGCCCTACACCGGTCATCGATGAGGAGATGATGCAACGCATTGAAGCGGATGTATTAGTCCCCGTTGTGCATGCGATGAAACGCGCACGCCGGCCCTTCAAGGGAGTGCTATACGCTGGTCTGATGCTGACACCCGCAGGTCCGAAAGTTCTGGAATTCAATGTTCGCTTCGGTGACCCAGAATGCCAACCCTTGCTGATGCGATTGCAAACCGACCTAGTCGATGTGATTGAGGCGACCGTCGATGGCCGGCTAAGTGAACTTGAACCACTTCAATGGGACGAACGCCCGAGCATTTGTGTTGTGATGGCCAGCGAAGGCTACCCAGGTTCGTACGAGAAAGGACGCGAAATCACCGGACTCGATCGTGCAGATGCCATCGAAGATGTCAAAGTCTTTCATGCCGGAACGACACTCGATGACGACAAAGTGGTTTCCAACGGCGGGCGTGTTCTAGGCGTGACCGCGATGGGGAACTCAATTAGCAATGCGAAATTACAAGCCTACACAGCGGTCAAAGAAATCCGTTGGCCTGGCGCGTGGTGTCGCAAAGACATCAGTGACAAAGCTCGTTCTTACGTCTCCTGATCCTGATTTCAAACTCGCGACATCGCCTCGATCAACTGCGATGGACCAAACACCGCAGTCGTCACTTCGCTGGCCCCAAAGCCTCGAAAACCAAAGCAACTGCAGCACCAAAGGGAACTGCAACATCAGAGCTGAACGCAGTAATCAAATTGGGCGAGTGGCAAACAGCGGCCTCTTCAAACCGGCGAGGCACCCGCTGTCCGAGCCCAACTCGGGCAGCGACGGTGAGGCCAGGCAGCCAAAACGAAGATTACTCACGGACCATCGAAAGTAACCGACGATGCCCTTCCAAGTCTTTAATGAACTTGATTTCGGTGTAACTCCCCTGCCCTTTCGCCAACTCTTCACACGCGTCCGCGATCATTGGACTGAGTTCAATGATGAGACGCCCACCGGGCGTCAAGTATCTCGGCGCCTCTCGCAAAATGACTTCCACCACCTCCGTTCCCAGGGGGCCGGCTAGCAATGCTTGCCTCGGCTCGAAGTCGCGAACCGACGGTGCCAATTGGTCATATTCGGCTTGGCTGACATAAGGTGGATTCGTGCAGATGATATCGAACGACTGCTCGGCATCGAGCGCCCCAAACAAATCGCTATGAATGAAGCGAATACGATCGCTTACGTTATGCTGCTGAGCATTCCAGGTCGCAATCTTGATCGCAGCCTCACTGCAATCGACGGCCGTGATCTCTGCTTCAGGCAAGTACTTTGCCAACGTGACGGCGATCGCCCCACTACCGGTCCCGATATCCAAAACTCGAATCGGCACTGATTGCATCGACTTGGCATGATCGATTGCTTCCACAACCAAATGCTCTGTTTCGGGCCGAGGGATCAGCACATCTTCACTGACACGAAACTTGAGCGAATAAAACTCACGATAGCCAACCAACTGGGCAACTGGTGAGCCCTCGCCCCGACGGCGCACCAATTCACGGAACGCGACCCGCTCTTCAGACGTCGGCTCTTGGCCAAAGGCGGTATACAATTCGATGCGGCTACAATCACGCGCATGGGCGAGTAGGACTTCGGCATCCAATCGCGGTGAATCGCTTCCACGCTGCTTGAAAAAGTCGGTCGTCCATTCGAGTAACCGCAACACCGTCCACGGCTGCTCGTTACTGCTAGTGCGATCCTTGCTGTCAGTCATGAAGGTTTGCCATGCGGTTGGCCTCAATCAATCATGTCGCCGCGTAACTGATCACGATCGTATTCGATTAACGCGTCAGTAACGGGAGCCACATCACCCGCAATGATTTGATCGAGTTTGTAGATCGTCAAATTTATGCGATGGTCGGTCAGACGATTCTGAGGAAAGTTGTAGGTCCGAATCCGCTGACTACGGTCTCCCGACCCGATCAAGCCCTTCCGTTGCTCGGCTTGCTTAGCAGCTTCCTCTTCCCGCTTTTGCTCATAGATCCTTGCCTTCAACACACGAAGCGCTTTGGCCAAATTCTTGTGCTGGCTCTTTTCGTCCTGGCATTGCACGACGATTCCGGTCTCATGGTGCGTCAAGCGAATGGCTGATTCGGTTTTATTGACGTGTTGGCCACCAGGCCCCGACGCACCAAATTTATCCACTCGGTAATCATCTGCCTTCAGTTCGACCTCAACATCCTCTGGCTCAGGCATCACCGCGACAGTCGCCGCCGATGTATGCACACGCCCCTGTGTCTCCGTTTCCGGGACTCGCTGCACGCGGTGGCCGCCCGATTCATACTGCAGATCGCGAAAGACATTCTCGCCTTCCATCGTCAGCGTGATCTCTTTAAACCCGCCCATTTCTGTGGGACTGGCATCCATCACTTCGGTCTTCCAGCGACGATGTTCAGCATAGCGACGGTACATTTCGTACAAGTCACGAGCGAACAACGCCGCTTCATCGCCTCCGGTCCCCGCACGGATTTCCATCACGCAGCGAGTTCGATGGCTGTCCTCACCGCCCACAGTTAACGAGAGCAGTTCCTCCCACAATTCTTCGCGGTGAGTCCGAAGCGACTCGATTTCGCCCTCCGCCATCTCACGCTCTTCAGGATCCTCGGCAGCTTCAGCCATCTCCTTGCAGCCGTGGATTTCGTCCGTCAGCTTTTTGAACTCACGGTATTTATTAGCCACCTTTGCCAATCCACCGTGTTCGCGAGCCGCAGCACTCATCCGAGCGCTGTCGCCCTGAACCGCCGGATCAGCCATATCGCTTTCAAGCTGCTCAAATCGTTGCAGCTTTTCTTCGAGCGTGTCGCGAATCGAAGAGCTCATCGAGGTTCCAACGTCCCAACCATGGAAACAGTTTGCCAATACTTACAAAAACAGCCGCCACGGTCGGTGGGTCGAGACCGTGCGGCTGAGATAGGTCGCTTCGAAAGCAGAAATTACTTCTTCTTACTCTTGCTAGCCAAACTGCCATAGGTTCCGGCAGCAAATTTCTTCTGAAACTTGTCGATCCGGCCAGCCGTATCAACGTACTTCAGCTTACCGGTGTAGAAAGGGTGACACTGGTTGCAAATATCAATCTTGAGCTCGGAACGGACGCTCCGGGTGGTGAACTTGTTGCCACAACCACAGGTCACCGTGGTCTCTTGGTAATTCGGGTGGATACCGTCTCTCATCGTTCTTGTCTTTTCACGCCTGGGGGAAAGGATCCTGGCTTGGTACAGGATCTCGGAGCCCCGCAATGTACGCAACAGAGGCCCCCTTGTTCAAGTGGCATCGTTCTCGCGACGTCTCCACCACTGGGCGATCATCGTATCTAGCGTTAATTGCCCAACGTGATAAATCAGCATCGGCACCACACTCACCCCGCAATCAATGGCTATTTGAAGGCCAACCATCAGCGTTTTTTGACTTCCTGAAATCCCTACCGCAATCTGGCGAGCCCGGCATAGCCCCAATGAGCGGGACAAGAACACCCCGAAAAAGAGCGTTACCAGGTGGATCCCTAAAACTGTGAGCACAAGGCAAAACCCAGCCCACCAAGATGGATAATCACTGGCAAGCGAGGAATCGGCTGCGGCAACCCCACTCGCTGCAGCACCCAATAAAACCATCAACAATATCCCGATTTGGGCCAAAAAGGAGAGTTGGCTTCGATGTCGATCCGCCCACGCGTGGCATCCCATCCGCCTCATCACTTGGGCCAACACCAAGGGAGCAACGACTAATAAACAGAGCTTCTTAAACTGAGAAATAGCGTCGATTTGAACCTGCTCTGACAAAACCAGCCAAATCCCACAGGGCACCACAACCACGCAGGCCAAGTTGGTGACCACCGTGGTCATCATCGAAACCGAATCGTCGCCCCCCGCCTTCCGCGTCCAGACCGAGGCTCCTGCAAGGGTACATGGGACCATTGCGGCGACGAACAGTCCGCCATAGAGGGACTCGGGCAACCACCACACAGCCGGCAATGCCAACAACGGTACGACAAAGAGATTGATTCCAATTCCTAAAACTGCAGGACGAGGATTGGCAAAACAGAGGCGTATCGTTTCCGCCCGCAAAGTTACCCCCATCGCCCAGATCACCGTCAACATGACCCCACCACGAATCCATTGTCGCTGCAGCCACGGCTGCAGCGGCTCAGCAGCTAAGTAGCCCGTCACAAAGCAAATCGCCCAAGTGGTCAAAAACCAATGTTTTGT
>JARGNK010000239.1 GCA_029213145.1 Rubripirellula sp.
AGTGCAAACCCGGTTGCCGTGATCGGGTTTCCCTCACCATTCCATCCACTGCAACCCATCCCGGTTAGGTCTACCTTGCGTCGAAACGATATTCGAAACGTTGTGATCATTGCTCACGTCGATCACGGAAAAACAACTCTGGTCGATTGCCTCCTTCGGCAAAGTGGTCAATTTCGGGATGCGGAATTAAAGGGCGAGCGAATCCTTGATTCCAATGACTTGGAACGGGAGCGCGGAATCACGATTCTGTCCAAGAACATCGCATTGCCCTACCGCGGCGTGAAAATCAATTTGATTGACACACCGGGGCACGCTGACTTTGGCGGGGAAGTGGAACGCGTTGTCAAGATGGCCGACGGCTGCCTTCTGCTGGTCGACGCCGCCGAAGGGCCCATGCCACAAACCAGATTCGTCCTGGAAAAAGCACTGCAGGCCGGAGTTCGCCCAATCGTCGTGGTGAACAAAATTGATCGCCCCGATGCACGCTCGGCTGAGGCGCTCGACGAAGGCCTGGAATTGCTGGCTGAACTGGGCGGCGAGCATCAGCTCGATTCGGCGGCCTACGTTTTTGCCAGTGCGAAGGATGGTTATGCGGTTACCGATCCGGAGTCGACCAATACCGACATGCGGCCCTTGCTTGATCTGCTGGTTGACACCATTCCGGGGCCCGAAGTTGACCCGGACGCTCCTTTGCAAATGATGGTCACGACACTCGGCTGGAGCGATTATGTTGGCCGAATCGCCATCGGCCGAATTGAATCTGGAAAATTACAACTCGGCCAAAACATTGACTTGCACCAAAGCGATGGAGCGCACAAAGAAAAAGTTGGCGGCCTGTTTGTCTTTGACAACCTCGGGCGTGCTGCGGCGGAATCGGCGACCGCCGGAGACATCGTCGCGATCGAAGGCTTATCCAAAGCAGAGATCGGTGACACGGTCTCTGCTGTCGATGCGAACAATCCGCTGCCTCGGCTAACCGTCGACGAACCAACCCTTGAAATGGTCTTCAGCGTCAATTCATCTCCGATGGTTGGACGCGAAGGCAAATATGTGACCACGCGTCAACTCAAGGCACGGCTCGAAAAAGAACTGCAACGCAATGTTGCGTTACGCGTCGATATGATCGAGGGCAGCGAAGCCTACGCCGTGAAAGGCCGCGGGGTGCTTCACCTGGCGATTTTGATCGAAACGATGCGACGCGAAGGCTATGAGTTGAGCGTCGGAAAACCTCGAGTCATTTTCAAGACAATCGATGGCAAAAAACACGAGCCATTTGAAACCCTGCGGGTTGAAGTCCCAACCGACGCGATGGGACCTGTGATGGAATTGGTCGGACATCGCCGGGGCCAACTCGACGAGGTGACACAGCGAAGCGATTACAGCTTGCTGAAATTCCTGGTCCCCTCGCGGGGATTGATTGGGCTTCGCACCAAGCTGCTCAACGCCACACGCGGGACGGCTATCATCCACCACCGATTCGATAGCTATCGTCCAGTCGAGGGTGAGGTCCCGCGTCGATCCAACGGCGTGCTGATCTCGATGGTCAGCGGCAAGGCAATGCCATTTGCCCTATTCGGCTTGCAAGATCGAAGCGAACTGCTAGTTGCTCCTGGAACAGAAGTCTATGAGGGCATGATCGTCGGAGAAAATGCTCGCGACAACGACATGACCGTCAATCCTTGCCGCGAGAAAAAGCTGACGAACATTCGAGCGGCGGGTAGTGATGAAAATGTGATCCTAAAACCACCACGAGATTTATCACTCGAAGCCGCGTTGGAATACATCGAGGACGACGAATTAGTCGAGGTGACACCACTCAGCATTCGGTTGCGAAAAATCCTGCTAAAGGAAAGCGATCGCCGGCGGCAAAATCGAAATGTTGGCTAGCCTGATGGCAGCCTCCTTATTCCGAGGCAAGGCCGAAGGCGTGGCCTAACTCCTCGATGACATCGTCAGACATCGCGGCGACTTCACCGAGCGTCGATGCATTGATGACCGCTTCGGCCGTCGATTCCAGCACCTCCAAACGATCGAACGCGTCCAGCACACTCGATCCGGTCACCAGCACACCATCATTTTCCAGAATGGCGGCTGGTGAAACGTCGCTAACGAAGTCCGCGATCCTCGTGTCACCAGTATGCTGGATCCCATAAGGCACACGCCCCACATCCCGCAAGAAAACGTAGCTTTCCGGGATCGTGCGTGCATCGAAGCGGGAATCAGTAATGCTAAAAGCGGTCGCATTGACCGGATGCGCAAAGACAACTGCTTGGACTTTTGGATATTTACGATAGATCGCTTGGTGACTGCGAGTCGCGCGACTCGGCTGCTTGCCCGCTTCGGCCTGATCACCGCAGACCAATACAAAGTCATCAATCGCCAGCGAAGTACGGTCCTTCCCCGACGGCGTAATCAAGATCGAATCGTTATCAACGCGTGCGGAAAAGCTACCCTCGGTGCTGATGAACAATCGCTGTCTGCAGCCACGATGCAAGAAATCTCGTAACTGAAGACGGAGCTCACGCTCGTCCGAAGTCGCAGGCGGCGGCGCGAACGCTCCAAAATCAGTGCGACGGGAATGGGCGATCGCCAATTGCTCATCACTCAAGTAGCGAACGGTGCCAAGTTGCCCTGCTTTCACGAGCGTTTTCGCGGCAAACTCAAACCCCTCAAACCGATCAAATGCGTGTGACAAACTACTTCCGCCGACCACAACTCCGTGGTTCTCCAAAATCACACTATCGCATCCATCGCGAAACGCATCAGCGATATTTGCCCCTAATTGCTCGCTACCAGGCAATGCGTATCGAGCGAAACCAACTTTTCCGCATACGAAGTGCGCTTGGTGAAACAATCTTGTATTGGGCGTGCTCCGACAAATACTGAACGCAACTAAGGCGACAGGATGGGCATGAACGATGGCCCGAATATCATGCCGTGACGCATAAATCGCCTGATGAAAAGGCAGCTCGGATGAAGGAGGGTGCAAGCCTTCGGTCGAACCATCCGGCCGAACTTTGACGATATCGGCTCGCGTCAAATTTCCTTTGTCGACCCGCGCCGGTGAGATCCAAATATCGCCATTATCATCTCGAACTGACAAATTGCCGCCCGAGGTAGTCGTCATACGGTAACCGTAGATTCGCTGCATCACGCGGGTAATTTCGTCGCGTGGATGATCGACAGGGCGTTGCATCAAAGTCTCGCCGGATTGAAAGGAGTGGAAGGTGTTTTCCCCGACGCGTGCTTGCGAAGGGTAGCTTGCAACCGATTCATCAAGAGCTGTGTCGCCGGATCGGGATTCAACGCCAAGTTATGGAATTCCATCGGGTCGGATTGATGGTCGTAAAGCTCGCGGCCCGCTGCTCCCTCTGCCCACTCGTTATACCGCCACCTCTCTGTGCGAATGCTGCACCCCATCACTGGATGCGACAAACGACCGTCCGCCGGCCGCAGCACCTGGGTAATCGCGTAATGATCCCATGCCGCAATCGGGTTATCCAGAAGAGGCCCTAAATCATTCCCTTGTAAGTGGTCAGGCGATTGAATTCCAGCCGCCGCGGTCAACGTGGGGTAAATATCCAAGAACTCAACGACGCGCGGACTAGCAGTGCCGTTCCCAGCGCGTCCGGGAACACGAACGATTAGAGGCGCTCTGGCACCCTGCTCGAACAAGGTTCGCTTCTGCCAGACTCCATTGTGATCTCCGAGGTGGTAGCCATGGTCGCTCCAAAAGACAACGATCGTTTGCTCTGCAAGATCCAGCCGCTCCAAAGCATCAAGCAACCTACCAACTTGTGCGTCAATGAAAGAAACGCAGGCGTAATACGCTTGCGTGGCACGCAACAAGACCGGCTCGCCCAGGCTGTAATGAGGAACGGGGCAATTGTGGGCAAACGCGGCGACAGGTATGTCATCCCGATCGCCGGGCGGCGCATAGGGCAATCGCAACTGATCTAACGGGTACATGTCAAAATATTTTTTCGGCGCAACGTACGGTGTATGAGGCCGAAAAAATCCAACCGCCAAAAAAAACGGCTCCGTTCGTTTTTGTTCCATCAAACGGATCGCCTCGCTAGCGATCATCCCGTCAGTCTGCTCTTCATCCCGCCCCTCCGCAGCCAACCAACTCAAGGCTCCGCTGATTTTCCGGTGCGGCTCAGCATTGAAAACTAAATGTTCATCCGTTTTATCTCGGCCCCTGGGATTCACCACCTGCTGCCAACTGGGGGGATCATCAAAACCATCGGTGCCGATCGCCGCTGGAACGTTGTAGTGGTAGATCTTTCCGACACGAGCCGCAAAGTAGCCAGCCTGCTGAAACGCTTGCGGTAACGTGACAACATCAGGAACTTCTTCACGAAAATGCCGATCCAAATCGTAGACACGAATTTGATCGGGTCGCAATCCAGTCATCAATGATGCCCGCGTGGGATTGCAAAGCGGCAATTGGTTGTACGCTCTTTGAAAACAAACTCCACTTGCCGCCAAGGCATCAAGGTGAGGTGTCTTGGCGATTAAATCACCGTAACACCCGAGCGTGCAAGCTAAATCGTCCACCGAGATAAAAAGGACATTGGGTGTATCAGTCGCCCGCACAGCATCCGGCACCATCGTCATTGAGAAGGCAAAAAAAACGAAGAACGTTCGCAATAGGCAGTGCATGGCTAAATCTGTGGCTTGCCGTTAGTGGATTTAGGGCTACAGTGACGCTCAGCCGAGGCGATCCGACCTCCTCGAATCGCCCAACTCCATCGAAACAGAGTCGGCCCCTCGAAACTCGAACCGTTAGTCTAGCCGACTTCATCGCGAGACGTTTGAAAGGAAGTGCCCAGGTGACCCAACGCATTGTGTACGAATCCCACTCCCACACGCCGCTCTGCATGCACGCCGATGGCATGCCGACTGAGTACGCGGCAGTCGCCTTCAACCGAGGACTGCGAGGGCTAATCGTCACGTGCCACAACCCGATGCCGAACGGTTTTTCCGCCCCTGTTCGAATGCGTGAAGATCAATTCGACGAATACATCGAGCTAGTCGAATCGACGCGACAAGAATGGGACGGCCGACTCGACGTGCGTCTTGGCTTGGAAGCCGACTATTTCGAGGGCTATGAGCAATACGTTAAAAACCAATTGCAATCGGCTGACTTTCATTTCGTGCTCGGTTCGGTGCATCCACAAATCGAGGAGTTTCGTCAAAAGTTTTGGAATGCCGACGGACGAGAAGTTCAACGTACTTATTTTCGAATGCTTGCGCAGTCGGCTGAAACTGGTTTATTTGACTCCATTTCGCATCCTGATTTGATCAAGAACTTTACTTCTGAACAGTGGGATCCTCAGGAAATCATGCCAACGATCTGCGAAGCGCTCGATCGAATTGCGGCGACCGGGGTCGCCATGGAACTGAACACCTCGGGCGTTTTAAAAAAAATCTCTGAAATGAATCCGTTTCCAGACATGCTTCGAGAGATGCAGCAGAGGAATATCCCGATCACGCTCGGGTCAGATGCCCACACACCGCACCGCGTCGCCGATGGTTACGAGCAAGCGATGAAACTGCTACAGCAATGCGGCTATGAAACAGTCAACTACTTCCTAAATCGCGAGCGTCAAGAAATCGCCATCCAACCAGCCCTAGCAAGCTTGGTAAGCCAAGTAGCCAACGACGCTTAAAACATCATCCACCAACTCGCGACAGAGAGCGGATGGACAACAAGTTATTCACGCAAAGCACGCGAGATTCAATGCAACGACGGGCGCAAAGAACTATGGCAAATGATAACTAAGCCTGCATCAGCACTGTTCTGGTAGCCCGCGACTGTCAAATCTTGAAAGAGGTGTTACCACAACACCGGGGCAAAGAGAGTTGGAGAAATGCGCCAGGTTCCAACGGGCGGTACGCCTGATTCAATCATCTTGAATGGGCAAATCGATCCGCACACAGGTACCAACGCCCAACTCGCTACTGACTTGAATCTGTCCACGATGCGCCTCGATGATCCGCTTGCAAATCGGCATCCCCAAACCGGTACCAGATTGCTTAGTAGTGTAAAACGGCTCAAACACCCTGGCCTGCGTCTCTTGGTCCATCCCCGCCCCTCGATCCGCAATCCCGCAGCGTAACCACTTCAACCCGTTTTCGACATGCTGCTCCAGCACGACGCTGATCTGTGGGGACTCTCGGTCTGCGGCAATCGCGTTCTCGAGGATATTACGGAACACTTGTCCGATCCGATGAACATCAACGCGTATGGCATCTTCACCGCGGCGTTCCATTTTCAATTTGACATCGCTTTGATCAAACGTGGCATTCAAATCATCCAACGACGCCTGAAGCACAACATTCAGATCAACGGGGGCTAAATCCAGGGTAATCGGTGCCGCATACTGCCTAACCTCTTCGTAGTTTCGCTGCAAATCCCCCAAGGCTCGCCGAATACGCGAGGTCAAATTCAACTGTTCCGGTCGCTCATGCAAATCGAGTTCCAGCAAATCCAAACAACCGCGGGCCCGCTGCAACGCATTACGACTCTCATGAGCCAGTCCCGTTACCATTTGCCCGATCGCCGCTAACCGCTCGGCTTGGACCATTCTCCGCTCGGCGTCTTGCAACTCGGTGACATCAGTCACCAACCAGACTTCATTATGGTCGTAGCGGTGAGCCGCAATCCGAAGTTCACGACGAATCCCGTCTTTGCGAACGATTGGAAACAAACAAGCTTGCTTGAAGTTGTTCGCCTGAACATGACGGTACTTATCCAAGCATTCCTCAAACCGATCGGGACACAGCACCCGAAACCAATCTTGTAGGGTACCAATCTCGCATGCCTGATACCCAGTCAGATGCTCCACGGTTCGATTGATGAACAACGCGTCGTCATCGACGAAAACCGCTCCGGCCGGCAGGTTTTCGACAAGGAATCGCATCCGACTTTCACTTGCCAACAATTCACGACGAACGTTGTAAAGCTCGGCAAGAGAAGCGAGCCGTTTCCGCAAGCTGTCGGGCTCGACCGGCTTAATCAGATAATCGTCGGCTCCGTCCCGAATCGCAGCCAATGTGCTGTCCATATCCGCATGCCCGGTAACGATAAGAATCGCCGAATGCGGTGCTCGTTCTTTCAAGCCGACAATCAGATCGCCGGCATCTCCGTCGGGTAGCTTGCGATCCAACAAAATCGCAAAGTGCTCGTCCAAGTCATCCTGGCCAAGCATCTCCTGGCCACTGCCCGCCACCTTCACCTGATAACCATCCAGTTCCAGCACGCGTCGGATGCTATGACGCATCGCCTCATCGTCATCAACTATCAAAACAGACAATTGATTGACTTCTGAATCCAACGCTCCCTGCGACGGCGAGTGGTGAATGGAATCCTTTACAGCGATTGCATCAACTCCATCAAACTGTCGATATTCAACGGCTTGGCGAGCACTGAAAGAGCGCCACCCTCCATCGCTTCCTTTGTTTTTTCGCTGGATGCATAGGCCGTCATTGAAATCCCCACCAGATGAGGGAATCGAGCGAGTAATCGACGATGAGTTTCAATCCCATCAATGCCGGGCATGCGGATATCGACGAGCAACACGTCCGGATGAAACAACTCTCCCTGCTCGACACCGGCCTCCCCATTTTCGGCAACTTCAACCAAGTGGCCTCGTCCTCGCAAAATGCGTGCGAGGGAATTTCGCACTCCAGCATCATCATCAACAATCAGGATTTTTTTCGAAACTTGCATTCCGGGATCTCGCTGCCTAGCCACCGAATCAGGTAATCTCATTCGCTAGAGGAACGGTCAGTCGAAAACAGGCGCCGCTGCGGCCATCCAGATTACTTGCCGTCAGTGTTCCCCCGTTTCGTTCAGCGTATCGTCTGGAAACCGCCAATCCGAGACCTATTCCTTTCGGTTTTGTCGAAAACAATGGCTCAAAGACACGCTCCAGATGCTCTTCCTTCATTCCTGGCCCCTGATCGGTAATCTCGATGGTCGCCAGGCCCTCGGCCCAACTCAACAGAATCTCGACCGTGCCCGAATCGTTCATTGATTCGATCGCGTTGCGAACCAAATTGATCAAAATCCGTTCAATTTGTCCAGGATCGACCATCACTTCGATTTCTCCAGTGTGCTCGTCACAGATGGTAATCGCGTCCGGAATCCTGAGTGAACCAACCGCCGCATCAACAAGCTCCCGAATCTTTTTTACTTCGGGCTGGCAAGCCGCATCGCGAGTGAAATCCAACAACTCGCTAACAATCCGCTCAGCTTTTCCGACCGCTTCATTGATTTCGTTGACACATTGCACGCCCTCCTCGCCCAATCGATCCTCCATCAGCTTTAGATAGTAGGCATCATTGCGAATCACACACAGCGGCGTACGAATCTCATGCGCGACGCCTCCCGCCAATTGACCCAACAACGCAAGTCGCTCCATCGCCAACCGTTGCTCTCGTTCCTGCTCTGCACGTTGACGATCAGTTGCATCGAGCACGTTAGCCAACACCATCTGCTCGCCGCCCCAATGAATGGGATGCAAGCTGATATCTACCGGAAAAGTCGTTCCATCCTGCCGCTGACCATAAAGATTGCGCCCAGCGGCCATTGGCCGATGCTCCGGCTTAGACATATATCGCGCTCGATGCAGATGATGCGTCGGTCGATATGCCTCGGGAAGCAACCGATCGACCACCGACCCGACTAATTCGTCAGCCGGATAGCCGAATTGAGCGACCGCTGCTGGATTGACCAACACGATCTTTCCTTCAGAATTCGCAATGATCATCCCGGCCGGTGAAGCCTCTACGATTGAACGCAAAAGCTGTTGTTCATCCAGTGGGGAAGTTGTGTTTGCCATTCCGTGTTCCTTAGAGCCCCGGCATTTTCCTTAGAGCCCCGGCATT